>SFFP01000170.1 GCA_004556875.1 Ruminococcus flavefaciens | reverse complement strand
TCCTTCCTGTCTGCAGCATCGCCTTCAGCAAGTACAGCAGCCTTGCCTGTGATATCACCGTCTGCCTCGGTAACAAGCTTTTCAAGAGCGTTGAGCGACTCACCTGTGCTTATAACATCATCAACAATGAGAACTTTCTTGCCTTTGAGCATTTCAGCCTTTTCATTTGAAAGGTAAAGTGTCTGTTCAGCAGCTGTAGTGATAGACTTTACAGTAACGGCTATAGGGTCTGTCATATAAAGCTTAACTGACTTTCTTGCAACAACATAAGGCTTGCCGCTCTGTCTTGACATTTCATAGCCAAGCGGTATACCCTTTGACTCAGCTGTAAGTATAACATCAAAATACGGTGACTTTTTAAGAAGCTGTTCAGCTGCAGCAACAGTAAGCTCTACATCAGAGAACATTACGAAAGCTGCAATATCAAGCTTGTCATTCAGAGGGCAGATAGGAAGCTCTCTTTCATAACCTGCTATAGTCATTTTATAAGTATTTGCCATAATAAACTACTCCTTACTCTGTCTTGCCGAGAGACTCAGGTCCCCAGCCCATTTTCACACCTGCAAGCATATGGAAGTGAAGATGCTTTACAGTCTGACCTGCGTCGTCACCGCAGTTATTGATGATACGGAAGCTCTCGATACCCTCAGCCTTAGCTATTTTTGCAGCAGCTTCAAATACCTTTGCTACCATAGAAGAATTTTCAGAAGTGATATCGTTTGCAGATGTGATATGCACCTTAGGAATGATAAGATAATGAACAGGTGCTATAGGAGCAATGTCCTTGAAAGCAAAAACGAATTCGTCCTCATAGACCTTTGTACTTGGTATCTCGCCGTCAATGATTTTACAGAATAAACAGTCCATATTAATTCTCCTTTGCATGAATTGTGCGGAGCGGACGAGCCGCTCCTTTATAGATCACTTGAGTGTTTCAGTAACAATATCTTCAAACTTGCCCATAGCTTCGTCGATCTTAGTGATGTCACCTGCGCCTGCCATAGCGCCGTCAGGCTTTCCGCCGCCCTTACCGCCTGTAACAGCAGCGATCTCACGAACTATCTTGCCTGCATTTGCACCCTTAGCAACAGCTTCCTTAGTGCATACGCAGTAGAATGTACCCTTTTCGCCTATAGTACCTACAAACAGAGCAATGATAGCTTCATTCTTATCCTTTACGCTGTCACCAAGCTTTCTCAGTGCATCAGGAGCAGAGCCGTCCATTCTTGCAGAAACTATCTTTACGCCGCTTACTTCCTTTGCATTGTCAAAGAGAGCAGCTGTCTTTGAATTAGCTATCTGCTGTGTAAGACTTTCAAGCTTCTTGTCCTTTTCCTTTGACTCAGCAGCCATAGCAGCACACTTCTCAGGGAGCTCAGTAACATTTGCGAGTTTCAGAGCCTTTGCAGATTTAGCAATAGTATTCTTGAACTCGTTAAGAAGAGCGATAACTCCAAGACCTGTAACAGCTTCGATACGTCTTACGCCTGCCGCAACAGAGCTTTCGGAAACTATCTTGAAAAGTCCTATCTGTGAAGTATTTGATATATGAGTACCGCCGCAGAATTCAACTGACTTGTCAGCAGTAACAACACGTACAGTATTTCCGTACTTCTCACCAAACAGAGCCATAGCGCCGAGCTTTCTTGCTTCCTCGATAGGCATTTCCTGCATTGTAACAGGAACAGCAGCCATTATCTCAGCATTTACCATTTCCTCGACCTTAGCGATCTCCTCGTCAGTCATGGCGCTGAAATGGTTGAAGTCGAAACGGCAAGCCTTTTCATTAACGAGCTGACCTGCCTGATGTACATGATCGCCAAGTACACTTCTGAGTGCATACTGAAGAAGATGTGCAGTTGTATGATTGCGCATTATAGCCATTCTGCGGTCTTTATCTATCTGAGCGCTTACCTTGTCGCCCTTAGAGATGCTTCCCTGCTCAACAGAACCGATGTGAAGGAAATGCCCCTCAGACTTGATAGTATCGCTTACAGATACAGTATTTGCACCGCTGATGATAAGACCTGTATCGCCGACCTGTCCGCCGCTCTCAGCGTAGAAAGGTGTGGTATCAAGAACTACAACAACGTCCTCGCCCTCAACAGCAGTTTCTACCTCAGCGCCGTCCTTGTAGATAGCAAGAACCTCTGCACCATCAGCAACAAAATCAGTGTATCCTGTGAACTTAGTAGCAGGAGCATCTACCTTGATGCTGTTGTCTGCCCATGAAGAACCTGCCTTTGCAGCATGGTCAGCCTTAGCTCTTGCTCTCTGCTCCTTAGCAAGCTCTGTGAAGCGGTCACGGTCAACTGTATATCCCTTCTCCTCGCAGATCTCTTCTGTAAGGTCTATCGGGAAGCCATATGTATCTGAGAGCTTGAATGCGTCATCACCTGAGAGCACCTTACCGCCCTCAGCTGCAAGCTTGTCTGTGAACTGATTGAGAAGCTCTGTACCCTTGTCGATAGTCTTTGCGAAAGCTTCTTCCTCAACACCGATTATCTTCTTGATATAATCGCGCTTTTCAGCAAGCTCTGGATAAGCGTTGGCATTCTCGTTGATAACAGTATCGCATACCTCTGTAAGGAATGGTCTCTTAACACCTAAGAGTCTGCCGTGGCGAGCAGCTCTTCTGAGAAGACGGCGGAGAACATAGCCGCGTCCCTCATTTGAAGGAAGGATACCATCGCCTACCATGAAAGTAGTGCTTCTAATGTGGTCAGTGATAACACGGAGAGAAACGTCCTTCTTAGCGTCCTTTTTGTATTCAACGCCTGCGATAGAAGAAATATGCTTCATGATATTCTGAACAGTATCTACCTCAAAGATATTGTCAACACCCTGCATAACACAAGCAAGTCTCTCAAGACCCATACCTGTGTCGATGCTTTTGTTCTTCATTTCAGCATAGTGACCTTCGCCGTCGCTGTCGAACTGGCTGAAAACAAGGTTCCAGATCTCGATAACTCTGTCGCAGTCGCTTGCCTGCTCAAAGCTCTCGAAAGGTCCGTAAGCTTCGCCGCGGTCAAAGTGAATTTCAGAACATGGACCGCAAGGACCTGAACCGTGCTCCCAGAAGTTGTCCTTCTTGCCGAGACGGATAATTCTGTCATGAGGGATACCAATGTGATTTTCCCAGATCTGCTCAGCCTCATCGTCGCTCTCAAAAATAGTGATCCAGAGCTTTTCAGCAGGGATAGCAAGAGTCTTTGTAAGGAATTCCCAAGCCCATTCGATAGCCTCTGTCTTGAAGTAATCGCCAAAAGAGAAGTTACCGAGCATCTCGAAATATGTACCGTGACGAGCTGTCTTACCAACACTCTCGATATCGGGAGTTCTTATACATTTCTGACAGGTAGTAACTCTCTTGTTCGGAGGAGTTGCCTGTCCGAGGAAAAATTTTTTAAGAGGAGCCATACCCGAATTGATAAGAAGAAGGCTCTTGTCCCCCTGAGGTACGAGAGAAGCGCTCGCCATTCTTGTATGGTTCTTGCTCTCAAAGAATGAAAGATACTTTTCACGAAGATCATTAAGACCTGTCCACTGCATAAATATATCTCCTTTAATAAAAATATAAAACTTAGCAATACAAAAAAAGCCCCGCCGCCATAAATGGGACGAAGGCTCTCGTGGTACCACCCAAATTCAAAAGGAACGAATTCCTTTCCTCATTATCCTTAACGCAGAAATACGCTCCGATTTCTCGGAGTAGCTCAGGGGTAGCACCTGTATCATGCGTAAAAGCTCACACCTGCCGCTTTCTCTCTGCACCGCATATATAACAGTCATTCCCATCATTGCTATACTTTATTATTATAGCGCTGTTTCTGTGAAAAGTCAATGGTTTTGCAAATATTTCTGAAAAAACTGCTCATATAAGCCATATGATCTCAAAACTTTAGTGTTTTTATTCTTTATCTCCTCTATTATTTCTAAGATTTTGTCGTGTTCATTTCCTGTAAAAAAATCGTATACTTTTTTTGCATACTCTTTTGAGCACTCAAAAATTTCAATTTCACCACTGATTATTTTTCGCAATTGTTCTTTTTTAGCCTCATTATCCGTTACAATGTATAACAAACCTTCATTATCAGCGGCATTGTAGATAATTTTCCGGTTTAAATCGAATATTCCCGTACTGCACGAAAGATTGAATTTGCTAAAGAAATTAATACATTCATCTAATGTATTAACTTCATTCATGGTCGTAAGCATATATTTTTTTGTATATTCTAAAGCGTCTTCCATAACAGAAGGTAATGAGTTAGGTATTTCCGAAAAATAATTAAATTTAGAAAGAATAGAATAAGTATAATGATCTGTTTCTCTATCGACTGATTTCGCATAAAAATCTGCCACAC
>SFFP01000169.1 GCA_004556875.1 Ruminococcus flavefaciens | reverse complement strand
CCTGCAAATATATAAAAGGAGTTGTTAAATATGGCATATTTAATAGGTGTGGACTGTGGTACAAGCGGTACAAAGACAGTTCTTTTTGACGAAAAGGGAAGCGTTATCGCTTCAAAGACAATCGAATATCCAATGTATCAGCCTAAAAACGGCTATGCTGAGCAGGAGCCTGCTGACTGGGCAAACGCAATGATCGAAACTATCAAGGCTGTAATGGCAAAGAGCGGTGTCAAGAAAGAGGACGTTAAGGGCATCGGTATCTCAGGACAGATGCACGGTCTTGTAATGTTGGATAAGGACAACAATGTTCTTCGCCGTTCGATCATCTGGTGCGATCAGAGAACAGCTGCTGAGGTCGAGGAAATGAACCGTATCGTAGGCAGAGACAAGCTTGTTGAGATCACAGCAAACCCTGCTCTTACAGGCTGGACAGCTGCAAAGATCCTCTGGGTAAAGAACAATGAGCCTGAGGTTTATTCAAAGGTCGCTCATATTCTTCTCCCTAAGGACTATCTCAGACTTATCCTTACAGGCGAGTATGCAACTGAGGTTTCTGACGCTTCAGGTATGCAGCTTCTTGATGTGCCTAACCGTAAGTGGTCTGATGAGCTTCTCAGCGCATTTGAGATCGACAAGAGCTGGCTCGGCAAGGTACATGAGAGCTGTGAGGTAACAGGTACTCTTACAAAGAAGATGGCTGAGACACTTGGTCTCTGTGAGGGAACTATCGTGGTAGGCGGCGCAGGCGATAACGCTGCTGCTGCTGTTGGTACAGGTGTTGTTGAAGATGGAAAGGCTTTCACAACTATCGGTACATCAGGCGTTGTATTTGCGCATACTTCAAATATTTCTATAGACAAGAAGGGCAGAGTTCACACTTGCTGTGCCGCTGTTCCTAATACATGGCACGTTATGGGTGTTACACAGGGCGCAGGACTTTCTCTCAAGTGGTTCAGAGACAATTTCTGCATGACAGAAAAAGAAACTGCTAAGCTCATGGGCGTTGACGAATACTACCTCATGGACAAGCAGGCTGAGACAGTTCCTGTAGGCGCAAACAGACTCCTTTATCTCCCATACCTCATGGGTGAGAGAACTCCTCATCTTGATCCTGATGCAAGAGGCGTATTCTTCGGACTTTCAGCTATACACACAAGAAAGGATATGCTCCGCGCTGTTATGGAAGGCGTTACATATTCACTTCGTGACTGTGTTGAGGTATTCCGCGAGATGAATGTAAACGTTAGCGACATGATGGCTTGCGGCGGCGGCGGATCATCACCGCTCTGGAGAAGTATGCTTGCTGATCTTTACAACTGCAATGTTAAGACTGTTGCATCTAAGGAAGGTCCTGCACTTGGCGTTGCTATCCTTGCAAGCGTTGGCGCAGGTATCTACAGCAGTGTTTCTGAGGCTTGCGGAGCTATTATCAAGACTGACAAGGTTCAGGCTCCAAACAATGATAATGTACCTGAGTATGAGAAGTATTATCAGCTTTACAGAGAAATTTATCCTGCACTCAAGGCTCAGTTTGCAAAGCTTGCTTCACTTTGATAAATGAAAGAAATAAGAACTGAAAGACTTCTGATACGTCCGTTTCGGCTCAGTGATGCTGAGGACGCTTTTGAATGGCGCTCTGATCCTGAGGTGAATAAATTCATGCCTTATCCCTGTGATGACAGCGTTGAAGACCTGCGCGAGAGGAGAGGGGAATGGATCGAAGAAAATGACAAGTCCGCCATAGAGCTTGGCGGAAAGGTCATCGGAGATATCAGCCTTGAATGGAGCGAAAAAGACAAGGCATATGAGATAGGCTACAATATAAACCGCAGTTTCTGGCGTAACGGCTATGCTACGGAAGCAGTCCGCGGACTCATAGACTGGGCAGTTAAAGAATTGTCTGCACATGATTTTACGGCGTTCTATGCAAAAGAAAACGGAGCATCAGGCAGAGTCCTTGAAAAATGCGGATTTGTACAGGAGTACACAGGACAGTATTCACGCGACAATGGTAAAATAGTATTTGAGGCTTTGTTTGTAAGGCTTCATAAAGATTAAAAAAGGCGGACTTTATGTCCGCCTTTGGAAATTGTGAGGAGATGAAACGTTGAACCATTTACAACTGAAAAAAATAGCAGCTCGTGCACGTTTACAGCTCTCACAAGCCGTTGGCGAAAAACAGGCTTATTCATGCTTTATGCGGCTCTGCACTATGATTTTTGCTGAACGTGATGCTGTGGAAGAAATAATAAAAGCTGATATAAAGCTCCGCAGTGCACTTTTTAAAGAAAAGTGCAGTCAGCTCGCGGAAAAATATGGCGGGATATTTAGTTTATACGGCGAGCTGACCGTTCCGCAGCAGCTTTTTGCTGACTGCGGAACAGCTGCGGAGCTTCTTGCACTTCCGAGCGAAATATTCAACGGAAACGGCGAAGTCATTGGCTGGTGTCATCAGTATTACAATGAGCCGTACAGGAATGAGATAGCCGTGGGGCTGAAAAGCAGTAAAAGGCTAAGTTCCGAGAAGATCGCCGCGGCAACACAGATATTTACGCCCGAATGGATAGTAAAGTATATGTTTCAGAATACACTGCTGAATTACCTTGCTGAGCATGGATGTGACGCGGCAAAAGGTGAGTTCAGCTTTCCTTCAAATAACGTAATATCGGAGAAAATTCCACTTGAAGATATCACTTTCATCGATCCGTGTATGGGAAGCGGAAATGTTCTTCTGTACGCATTTGACGTGTTTTTTGAGCAGTATCGCAGACTTGGATATTCGTCGGAAATTGCGGCGGAGAAAACAATGACATATAACCTGTTCGGACTTGAACTTGATGAGCGCGCCAGAGCTGCTGCGGAGACTTTACTTCGCATAAAATCGCGTAAATTAGGAACAGACGCAATTCCGAATGTGTATGATTTCGGCGGAGTGAGCGGTAATATAGGTTCGCTTTACAGTGCCGATGAACTGAAAAATAAGGGCGGAAAGGCAGCAATAATTGGCAGGCTTCTGGATAAAAAATATGATATAGTAGTTACAAATCCGCCATATCTTGGAAAAGCTGCTATGAATGAAGAACTTTCCGACTATGTCCGCAGACATTATTCAGATCACGGTGCAGACCTGTTTTCAGTGTTCATTGTTCGATGTATGGATCTGGCGAAAAAAAGAGGATATCTTGGCTTTCTAACTCCCACAACGTGGCTGTTTTTCCAATCATATGAGAACCTTAGAAAACGTATTTTTACCGAAGGTTCATTGGAAACGCTGATACATTTCGAGTATTCTGCATTTGAAGCGGCAACAGTTCCACTTTGTTCGTTTACTATAAAAAATTCAGTAGAAAAAGGCAAGGGAACCTATCTAAGGCTTACTGAGTTCAAAGGTGGAATGGAAGAACAGCGCAAAAAGGTTATTGATGCACTTAGCTCCGATAGCTGCAATTACCGATTTAAAGCAGATACAGCGGATTTTCTCAGGATACCGTCTGCGCCTGTCGCTTATTGGCTGGGTGAAAGAGCTCTCAAAGCCTTTTGGGGTGCTTCTCTCGGAGACTATATTGACATAAGAGAGGGACTTATCACGGGTGACAATGACCGATTTTTGCGGCGGTGGTATGAAGTACAGGATTCTAAAATTGCATTTGCAGGCAGTCAAAAAAAGAAATGGTATCTGCTAAACAAGGGCGGTGGGTACAGGAAATGGTATGGCAATCGAGAATTTGTAGTAAATTGGGAGAACGATGGTTACGAGATAAAGCATTTTGTTGGTGAAAACGGCAGGCTTCGATCGCGTCCGCAGGGACTTGACTATAATTTCCGGAAATCTGTAAGCTGGTCTCAGATCACAAGCGGACCGCTTTCAGCTCGATATTTCGACGGAAACTTCATGTTCAACGTTGCAGGCACAAGCGCATTTCCCGAAAGCGATGAGCAGTTAATGATACTGCTCGGACTTCTCAACAGCAAGGTAGCTTCAGAACTTGCAAAGGTGCTGAACCCGACTATGAATATGAATCCCGGCGATACGTCTCGGCTTCCTGTTCCGGAAAATGATATATACTCAAGTGAAGCCGAAAAGCTTGTTCGAGAGAACATAGAGCTTAGCAAAGGGGACTGGGATAGTTTTGAAACGTCCTATGACTTTAAGCGGCATCCGCTTGTTTGAGTGAAAACAAAGTAGAATACTCCTCTTAGCGCTAAAAATTAATAAAGAACAATTTTTTTCCGCGGCTGCTGCTATTTTGTCACGATGTGATATAAGCGCAGAGCCTGCGCCCCCGTTTTCGCGCTAAAAATTAATAAAGAACAATTTTTTTTCCGCGGCTGCTGCTATTTTGTCACGATGTGATATAAGCGCAGAGCCTGCGCCCCCGTTTTCGCGCTAAAAA
>SFFP01000168.1 GCA_004556875.1 Ruminococcus flavefaciens | reverse complement strand
CTGCACCTATGTATGTCCCACCTGTCAGTGCTATGACATAAAGGAATTTAAGACCGGCGACGGAGTAAAGCGGTTCAGATGCTGGGATTCCTGCATGTATTCCGATTTTACCAAGATGGCGGGCGGCCAGCCCAGACTGACCCAGCTTGAGCGTTTCCGTCAACGCTTTATGCATAAGCTTATCTACTTTCCGATGAATAACGATGGAGTATACGGCTGCGTAGGGTGCGGAAGATGCCTTGCGCGCTGTCCGATACATATGAATATAGTAAAGGTAATGAAAGAGCTCGGAAAAGGAGGGGATGAGTAATGAATAATGAGATGCTTATACCCTCGGTCGGTGTAATCACCGACGTCCGCATCGACACGCCGGATGTCAAGACCTTCCGCGTTCTGACTCCGGACGGAAAGAAGCCCTTTGAGCATATGCCGGGACAGTGTGCGATGCTGTCAATTCCCGGAGTAGGCGAGGGTATGTTCTCTATAACATCTTCACCTACAAATACTGAATTTATGGAGTTCAGCATAAAGAAGTGCGGCTGCCTTACAACATGGCTCCACGCAATGGACGTTGGTCAGCAGATAACTATCCGCGGACCATATGGAAACCATTTCCCTGTTGAAACTGAACTCAAGGGCAAAGACCTCCTGTTTATCGCAGGCGGTATCGGACTTGCTCCGCTCCGTTCTGTTATAAACTATGTTCGTGACAAGCGCGACAATTACGGAGATGTTCAGATAGTTTACGGTTCACGTTCAAAGGATGACTTGGTAGACTATAAGGAGATAATCGATGAGTGGATGACTGACAAGGGTGTCGAGGTTAATCTTACTATCGATAATCCTCAGGAAGGCTGGGACGGTCATGTGGGATTTGTTCCTAACTATGTAAAGGAGCTCAATCCTTCACTTAACAAGACCGTTCTCATCTGCGGACCTCCGATAATGATAAAGTTCACACTTGCAGGACTTAAAGAGCTTGGATTTACAGATACTCAGGTCTATACGACTATGGAGCTGAAAATGAAGTGCGCAGTTGGAAAATGCGGACGCTGCAACATCGGTGACAAGTATGTATGCAAGGACGGTCCTGTTTTCCGTTTCGACCAGCTCGGCGAGCTGCCTGACGAATATTAAGGAGGAGAATTTCGCATGGAAAATATGTTGAATGTTTACCTGTTCGGCAAGAAATATCAGGTGCCTGCAGGTCTTACAATAATGACAGCAATGGAATATGCAGGCTATGAGCTTGTAAGAGGCTGCGGCTGCCGTAACGGTTTCTGCGGTGCGTGTGCTACTATTTACAGAATTAAGGGTGAAATAGAGCTTCACGGATGTCTTGCCTGTCAGACGGAGATACAGGAAGGAATGTATGTTGCAACACTGCCGTTCTTCCCACTTGAAAAGAGAGTTTATAATATTGAGGAGATAAAGCCTACTCAGCAGATAATGATGCAGCTTTATCCTGAGATCTATAGCTGTATCGGCTGTAATGCCTGTACAAAAGCCTGCACACAGGAACTTAATGTTATGCAGTATATCGCTTACGCTCAGAGAGGCGAGTACGAAAAGTGTGCAGAAGAGAGTTTTGACTGCGTAATGTGCGGTGTATGTTCATCACGCTGTCCTGCAGGTATCTCTCATCCACAGGTTGCTATGCTTGCAAGACGTCTCAACGGTAAGTATATCGCTCCCGAATGCGGACATCTCAATGACCGAGTAAACGAGATCAATGAGGGTATCTTTGACGAAAAGATCGCTGAGCTTATGACTAAGGCTGTTGACAATATCCAGGAGATCAAGGATATGTACAACCACCGTGAGATCGAGAAGTAAGGGGGAGAGACAATGTATAAGATCGAAAAGCTTAATGAACTTGCAAAGGTAGTTGCAGCAAAGAGAGCTGAAAACGCTGCTCTCGAACCCAGAAGAATGACTGCTGAGGAGAAGGACGATCTTCTCGCTCATTTCCACCCTGATTATAAGCAGGACGAGTTTACTGTACTCTCTGCAGGCGTTAACAAGGGCGACAAAGTACCTACTCAGCTTGCTGCACTTCTCCAGGGTAAAAGCAGAATAAGCGCATCAGACGTTGATCTTTCTGCTCCTGACTATGACACTGACGTACTTATCATCGGCGGAGGCGGCGCTGGTGCTTCAGCAGCAATTGAAGCTGACGAGGCAGGCGTAAAGACTATGATCGTAACAAAGCTCCGTATCGGTGATGCAAATACTATGATGGCTGAGGGCGGTATCCAGGCTGCTGACAAGCCTAACGATTCTCCTGCTATCCACTTCCTTGACGCTTTCGGCGGTGGTCACTTTGCTGCTAAGCCAGAGCTTGTTAAGAAGCTCGTTACAAAAGCTCCTGAGGCTATTCAGTGGCTCAATAAGCTTGGTGTAGAGTTCGATAAGGAAGCAGACGGCACTATGGTAACTACTCACGGCGGCGGCACTTCAAGAAAGAGAATGCACGCTGCTAAGGACTACTCAGGTGCAGAGATAATGCGTACTCTCCGTGATGAGGTCATCAATCGCGGTATACCTGTTATCGACTTTACTGCTGCTGTAGAGATAATCCTTGACGATAAGGGCAGAGCTGCAGGTGCAGTTCTCATGAATATGGAGACAAAGGAGCTTCTCGTTGCAAGAGCAAAGACAGTTATCATCGCTACAGGCGGTGCAGGTCGTCTTCACTATCAGGGCTTCCCGACCTCTAACCACTACGGCGCAACAGCTGACGGACTTATCCTCGGCTATCGTGTAGGCGCAAAGCTTCTCTATGCTGATACTCTTCAGTATCACCCTACGGGTACAGGCTATCCTGAGCAGATATTCGGTGCTCTCGTAACAGAAAAGGTACGTTCACTTGGTGCTAAGCTTGTAAATATCGACGGTGAAGTATTCATGCACCCGCTTGAGACTCGTGACGTTACAGCTGCTTCCATCATTCGTGAGTGTACAGCTCGTGACAAGGGTATAGAGACAAATCTCGGCAAAGCAATATGGCTCGATACTCCTATGATAGAGTTTATTCACGGCGAGGGAACTATAGAAAAGAGAATTCCTGCTATGTTGAGAATGTTCGGCAAGTACGGCATTGATATCCGCAAGGAACCTATCCTTGTATATCCTACTCTCCACTATCAGAACGGTGGTCTTGATATTACTGATGACTGTGCAACAGGTGTAGAGAACCTTTATGCAGCAGGTGAGGTAGCAGGCGGTATCCACGGAAGAAACCGTCTCATGGGCAACTCTCTCCTTGATGTTATCGTATTCGGCAGAAATGCAGGTATCTATGCAGCTGCTAAGGCTAAGGAGACTGCTGTTTCCGACAAGCTTACTCTCGATCACATCGAGAAGTTCAATAAAGAGCTTGCAGAGTCAGGTGCAGCAAGTGATATACCTTCACCAATGCTTCTGCCTCATTATGCAAGAAAGAAATAAATATAAAATTGGGACGCTTGAAAAATAGCGTCCCGAAATATGTTATTATAAAAGAAAGTTAAGTGATAAATAATGGATCTGTTTAACGGAATTCTTTCAATTCACGGTGTTTCATTCCTGATGATATCAGTTATAGCAATTGCTGCACTGGGTTATATACTCGGAAGAATTACTATAAAGGGTATCTCACTTGGTACAGCAGGCGTTTTCATCGTTGCACTGATTTACGGCTGTATCTTCTATAAGGAGCTTTCTGCTGAGATCAATACTGATTTCGTGACGAATGCCCTTAAAATCATTGACAACTTAGGACTTATCCTCTTTGTTACGGCAGTTGGATTTATAGCAGGACCTAATTTTTTCGGCAACTTCAATGCTGCATTCAATGCCAATCTTGCTGAGCTGGGAAGACAGCGCTTCGCAATCCTTGGGCAACGCGGCGTTTGCCTCGTACGTGCAAATGCGCAGAGAAAGTTTCTTGCCGTCCTTGTCCAGAATGCCATCGCCATCGGTATCGGCGTAGCCGGCATCGGAAAGAACCTGCTTCGCCTTCTCAACATCGAAGGTCAAAGACGTCACGCCATCAGCATAGCCCGAAGAATCAGGGAACACCGCGTGAGCGGCCTGAGCACCGTTGTTATAGATGGCCTTCACGTAGGAGTCACGGTCAATGCACATGCTCACTGCCTGACGCACGGCATCGTCGCTCATAATCTCGCTCCTCATGTTGAAGTAGAGCATGTGAGCACGCGCCTGGTTGCTCTGATACACGGTGTACTTGGAGGTATCGTTCAGCACAGACAGCTGATCATCCGCAACGTTCATCAGAGCGCAGACCTCGTTGTTTTGCAACGCGGAAACCTTGGAGCGGTCATCGGTCAAGTACAAAGCGTTTACCTTCTTGATCTTGGGTTCGCCTTGCCAGTAACCCTCGTATGCGGAAAG
>SFFP01000167.1 GCA_004556875.1 Ruminococcus flavefaciens | reverse complement strand
AGGCTTCTGGAAAATAAAACATATACAGCGCTCACTGTGCAGGAGATCATCGACGACGCAGATATCAGCCGTAGCACTTTTTATGCCCACTTTGAAACCAAGGACGAACTACTGAAAGCAATGTGTACGGATATTTTCGACCATGTTTTTTCTGATGAGCTTCTATCAGAAGAAAACCACGATTTTTCACAACACAGCACCTTTAGGGACAGGATCACACACATACTGTACCACTTACATGAGAAACAGCAGAGCATAAAAGGCTTGTTCTCAGGAGAGTGCGGTGAGGTTTTTTTGCGCTACCTTAAAGAATATCTCTATTATGTGTTTGATGAACATATCATAGTTAAAGACGATATTCCTCATGACTATGCAATGGATATAGCTGTTGCTGCTTTTGCTGAAACTGTGCGATGGTGGCTTAAAGGTCACAGCGATTATACACCTGAGGAGATCAGTAGGTTCTATTTTGAGAGTGTTGATATTTGAATTGCAAAATTAGATATGTAAAAGGGCAATGTATTCCATTTACGGAAAACATTGCCCTTTGCTTATGTGCAGGAACTGAATAACATAATTTGCATTTCTGTTACAATTATGTTGAAAAGAGAGAAAGTTAGTTAAAAACTATTTTTAGGTTTTAATGTGTGATAATTCATTGATCTTTTATCGTATTTATACAAACAAGTATTCTCCCACAAGTTAATTCTGTAGCAGAATATGCAGAGAACAAATTTTCGATTTTCTATTGACAATCGAACAAACGTGTGCTAAAATAGCATTAACCAAACAAGAACGTTCATTCTATACATACGTAGTAAGCCTTCCGCCAGAAAGGAAAACGCATGAAGAGAGTGAATGGACATCATAGGCAAAACGATACGAGCGTTCTTGAGTTGGATACGCCGATACAGAACTATAAGGAGGCATATGGTCAGGAAGCATACGAACAGGCGACATCGTTTTATGAGTCTGAGGAATGGAAGAAGGTCGAGCGAGACCAACTGAATTCTGACAGGCGATATTATGAGAACAGAAAGGCTTGCAGTCTTGAAGAATACAACGAGTGGGAAAGTGCGGAAGCGAGAAAACATCGCTTTCATGACACACCTTCTGTTGTGCTCAGCGCTGAAAAGAAAGTCACAAACGGATTTGATGATCTATTTGACGATCCGGTTCTCAGGGAAGCGATGGAAGTTCTAACAGAGAAGCAGTACAGCGCTCTCTACTGCTCTTTCAAGAGTAGACTTGATACATATGAGATCGCAGAAAGAATGGGTACAACTGTGAGAGCAGTGCAGGATCTTCGCCGACGAGCATTGGACAAGCTTCGTGATGAATATATCTCGCTCTATGAAGAAGCTAAAGCCTTCGGTTATCCGGGATTAGTCAGCTACAACTATAAACGGATATTGGCATTGTTTGAACAGTGTAAGATCATCTTTATGCAAAAAGAATCGCCTGAGACCGCTATCCCCAATGGTTCTTCCAATAAAGATCCGGCGGCGTAAACATCTCCCCACAGTGGTGCTGTGGGGATTTTTCTTTACTGGTAAAAATTACCAATCGAATATATGTTTTATTTTACCACTTGTGCATCTATACAAAGATTTGCTTCCCAATCGTTACAATCTTCGTTTTTTTCGTTTCCCATCGGTATATATATGGAGGCACTTTTCATCAACGCTCTGCTGAGACATTTGGCAGGGCGTTTTTTTAGTGCAAATATGTATGCTGCTATTAGGCAGGCAGCAAACAACAGGAGGTGACGAATTGCCCGACACAGCCCACACAAATAGTTCGCACGAGCACTTGCCCGTAACGAAAAAGCTGTCGGCTGTGTTCGGGAATCTTATGGGAAAGGAGGAATGCTATGAGTAATGTGTTACAAACGAAAACTGCAGAAGAAATATTGTCTACAGTATTCAAGCCGAAGGAGTTCATCATTGACGGACTGCTCACGCAGGGACTGTATGTACTCGCAGGTGCGCAGAAGGTAGGCAAGTCATGGCTGGCAATGGATATTTGTCTAAGCATTGCAACAGGAATTCCTGTACTTGGACGTGATACTATTCAGGGAACTGCTTTGTATCTTTGTCTCGAGGATAACTATCAGCGACTACAGCGCAGATTGTTTCGAATGAACGCTGAGCCTGTTGAAAATCTACACTTTGCGATTGCTGCTGATAAAATAGGTGCAGGTCTTGAAGAACAGATAGAAGCGTTCAAGAACGATCACGATGACTTAAAGATAGTTGTGATTGACGTTATGCAAATGGTACGCAGCAATGTTGAGTCAAGTTACGGTGCTGACTACGCTGAACTGATCGCGCTCAAACAAGTCGCATACCGCTTAAACATCTGCATACTGCTGATACATCATATGCGAAAAGCTAAGGACGATAATCCGTTCAATATGATGTCCGGCAGTACAGGTATCGGCGGTGCAACTGACGGCAACTTTGCGCTCAAGGAAACAAAGTGCGGCTCAGGAAAAGCTATTATGTATTGTCAGGGACGTGACATTGAATACACTGAACTGCGAATGCATTTCGATACTGATGTCATGCGCTGGATAGTTGAAAATGAACCTGCGACACAGAAGAGCCGCAACAATATTGTTCTCTCTGCTGTATATCTTTTCATCAGAGAGCGAATCCACTTTGAAGGTACTGCGACTGAGTTGGTCGCTGAGCTGAAAACAGTTACAGATGAAGTCATTTATCCGAACAGAGTTACAAGAGACTTGGTTCAGAATGGTTATGAACTCAGTAAGTACGGAATTGATTTCAAGTACGAAAGAGTTCACAAAGGTCGCGTTATTATTCTTCACTACAACGGTGAGCGTGACAGTAGTGACGGTAGAAATGTTACCGTCACGCAGGCGTTGCCCGACAGCTCACAAACGTCTATATAGCTTCATCTGCGGGGCGTGTCAGTAGGTGTCCGTGTCGGTAGTTTTACTGTCACGGCTGAGTTACTGTCACGCACAAAAACGCCCAAATTTGCCGCCGATACAGAAATCGGGTAGTTATCCCACCTATGCCCACAAAAGCGATTGTGGCGCAACGTGGAGCGAGTGTGGCGATATTGCACAGATACTAATGGCAGAGGAAAAGTGACGGTACCCGAGAAAAATCAACCCCACTGGGTTGGCAAGCATAGCTGCTGGCATTCCGCCTGCCGCCTTGCTTGTCGGGCAGAAGCCCGAACCCACTTCAATTCATAAGCATACACCAACAAAAGTCAGGAGGTAGATAATATGAGAAAGAAGAATACCACAATAGCGATACGCTGCACAGAGGAAGAAAGCAGGTGTATCCATGAGCTCGCTGATAAGCATGGATTGAAGCTGAACGACTTCGTAATGCGGTGCGCTCTTGGCAAGAAAATCGTTGTCGCAAACGGCATCGACGAGATAGTCAAGCAGCAAAAAGCTATCGGACGAAACCTCAATCAGATAGCTACACTCGCAAACATGGACAGGTTGACCGCGGTCAACTTTCAGCCGCTCCTCGATGAGCACAGGAAGGTCACGGAGCTGATAGGTCAGCTACTGAGGGAGGTGAAGTAGTGGCAACGGTCACAGCGATAAGCACGAAAGGCGGTGGCGGCGGAAAGAAAAGTCTCGACTACATCTGCCGTGACGATAAGACCGAGAATAAAAAGTTCGTGACGGCTCTCAACTGTTCGCTGCCCACAGCCTATCAGGAATTCAAAAACACAAGAGAGATGTATGGCAAGACTGACGGTGTGAAGTACTATCACTTCGTTCAGTCTCACCCGAGCGGCTACCATATCGCTCCCGAGCTTGCTCACAAAATAGCTGTTGAGTTTGCGGAGCGAGCGTTCAAAGGTCACGAAGTTGTAGTGGCAACTCACACAGACGCAGACCACATACACTCGCACTTCGTACTCAATGCAGTCAACGCCGAGACAGGTCTGAAGTACCACTCCAACAAGTTCACGCTGCAAGACCTGCGGCAGTTCAGCGATGAAATTTGTCAGAAGTATGGAGTGACAACGCTCAGCAAACCTGAGATTCACAAGCAGAGCAATGGTATAACCAACAGCGAGTATCGTGTTGCAATGCGAGGTGAGAGTTGGAAGATGGCTCTCTCCAATACCATTGACGTGGTAATGAAAAGAGCAAAATCGAAGAAACAATTCCGCTTCTACATGAAGCAGTGTGGCTACGATGTCAAGTGGGAAGACAGCCGAAAGTACATCACATACACCTGTCCCAACGGCAGGAAATGCCGCGATAATAAGCTTCACGAAGCAAAATACAGGAAGGAGAATATGGAATATGAATTCGAAATACGAAGAAGCGAAAGAAGCCTCCAAACAGAATTTGGAGGAGACACAGGACATACCAACTATGGTCTGCGTCCAGGAACACAACTGGCTGGC
>SFFP01000166.1 GCA_004556875.1 Ruminococcus flavefaciens | reverse complement strand
ATAACAGGTATCTTGATAGCCGCAATAGCATCGCGGATAGCATAGCTGTAATGAGTATAGGCACCTGCATTGAGGATAACACCGTCAAATGCAGTTCTTGCAGCATGGAGCTTGTCTATGATAGCTCCCTCATGATTGGACTGGAATATCTCACATTCAAGTCCCTGTTCTTTTGCGCGGTCGATTATATTGCTGTTAAGAGTGTCAATGCTCGAATTGCCGTATACTCCGGGCTCACGCTCGCCGAGGAGATTGAGATTTGGTCCATGTATAACAAGTATTTTCCTGATCATATTTACTCCTTCTTATCGTTGACAAATTTCTTAGGTAAAAAAGGCTTTTCAAGGACTCTTTTGAACCTTATGAACCTTTTCGACTTTGGTTCAAGCTCAATAGGTTCAACATATAGCATTTTAACGCCTGCAAAATTAGCTCCCCATACATCTGTAAAAAGCTGATCTCCTACCGCACCTGTTTCCTGCGGTGAAAGCCCCATCTTTTTCATTGCAGCAACATAGCCTTTTTTCAATGGTTTGCCGCTGTCGCTGACAAAATCAAGTCCGAGTGGGTCTGCAAACGGCTTAACGCGCTCAGCATGATTATTTGAGACTATAATAAGCTTGATACCGCTTTTTTTCATATTTTCCAGCCATTTTACTATACCCTCGGCAGGCACAGGATTGTCATGCGTTGTAAGAGTATTGTCGACATCAAGGATAAGTCCCTTAATACCATGCTTTTTTAGAAATTTCGGCGTGATATCGACAGTCCGTCTGAAAGCAAAATCCACGTCGGTTTTTGTAATTCTATGCCTTAAACCCAAATTATTTGTCAACTCCGTTCAACAAATGAAAAAGCGAGCCGCAGCCCGCTTTTATCAACATTAATCAATTTCGCAAGATCAATACTTACGCTTACGAGCTGCCTCAGACTTCTTCTTACGCTTAACTGAAGGCTTTTCGTAGTGTTCTCTCTTACGAACCTCAGCAATTACGCCGTCCTTTGCACAAGATCTCTTAAATCTCTTAAGAGCTGTGTCTAAAGACTCGTTTTTGCCAACACGAACTTCTGCCACTAAATTTCCCTCCCTTGTTCAGAGGTTGCACGGAGCATAGCTCCGAAGCATCTATGCTAACCACCCTGACGGGTGATAGTCATCGCGTCCCCCCACAATAGCAGATCACAATTAAATAATTATAAAGAATATATTAATAGTTTACCACATTTTCTGCCCGTTGTCAAGCATTTTTTTACTGTCGAAAAAATTCGTTATTTTGCAACAATATTAACAAGTTTATTTGGTACATATATCTGCTTGATGATATTCTTACCGTCTGTTGCTTCCTTTACCTTTTCGTCAGCAAGAGCCATTGCGATAACCGAATCTTTGTCAGCGTCAACAGCAATATTCAGCTTAGCCTTGAGCTTTCCGTTTACCTGAACAACGATCTCGATAGTATCGTCCTGACAGAGAGCTTCATCATAAGATGCCCAGTTCTGCTCAGAGAGAACAGTACCAAATACTCTGTTGTAAAGCTCCTCGGAGATATGCGGTGCAAAAGGATAGAGCAGAGTGCAGAATGTGCCAAGCTCAGCCTTATTGATCGAACCTACGTTGTAAATGTCGTTTATGAGAGTCATGAGAGCAGCAATTGCAGTATTGAACTTCATTGCTTCGATATCCTCAGTGACCTTCTTTATTGTCTTATGGAAATTTGAACGGAGTGCGTCGCTGTAATCGCTTCCGTCTGTGAGCATATCCTGAAGTGCCCATACTCTGTCCACAAATCTCTTACAGCCCTTGATGCTTGACTCGCTCCACGGAGCAGCCTTTTCGTAGTCGCCCATAAAGAGTACATACAGTCTGAGTACGTCAGCACCGTATTCTGCAACTACGTCGTTAGGGTCGATAACGTTTCCTCTTGACTTTGACATCTTTTCGCCGTCAGGTCCGAGGATAAGTCCCTGTGCTGTACGCTTTGCATAAGGCTCTGCTGTAGGAACAAGACCGAGATCATAGAGGAACTTGTGCCAGAAACGGCTGTAAATCATATGTCTTGTAACGTGCTCCATACCGCCGTTGTACCAGTCAACAGGCATCCAGTATTTCAGTGCTTCCTGTGAAGCAAACTCATTATCGTTCTTAGGATCACAGTAACGGAGGAAGTACCATGATGAACCTGCCCACTGTGGCATTGTATCTGTCTCACGGCGTGCATCCTTGCCGCACTTAGGACACTTGCACTTAACAAAGCTGTCTATCTTTGCAAGCGGGCTCTCGCCGTCTGTACCCGGCTCAAAGTTCTCTACCTCAGGCAGTCTGAGCGGAAGTTCCTCATAAGGAACAGCTACCATTCCGCAGGTATCGCAGTGCACTATCGGGATAGGCTCGCCCCAGTATCTCTGACGGTTGAATGCCCAGTCCTTCATCTTGTACTGTACGCCCTTTTCTCCGCAGCCAAGCTTTTCAAGTATCTCAAGCGCCTTGGCGATAGCATCTTTCTTATTGGAGATACCGTTGAGCTCACCTGAATTCACAAGCTCACCCTCGCCTGTATAGGCTTCCTTAGAGATATCGCCGCCCTTTATGACTTCGATTATATCAATGCCGAACTTCTTAGCAAAGTCGTAGTCTCTTGTATCATGTGCAGGTACAGCCATGATAGCGCCTGTACCATAGCCCATCATTACATAGTCAGATATGTAGATAGGTATTTCCTTGCCTGTGATAGGATTGATAGCGGTAAGTCCCTCTATCTTTACGCCTGTCTTGTCCTTGACCAGCTGTGTTCTCTCGAATTCACTCTTCTTAGCGCACTCTGTCTTGTAATCGTCAAGAGCCTCGATATTTGCGATGCTGTCGCGGTACTTCTGGATAATAGGGTGCTCAGGAGCAATTACCATGAATGTAACGCCGTAAAGTGTATCAGGACGTGTAGTATAGATACGGAGCTTTTCGTCCTGCTCTTTTATCTTGAAGTTTACGAATGCACCTGTAGACTTGCCTATCCAGTTCTGCTGCTGGAGCTTTACATTAGGAAGATAGTCAACCGTCTCAAGTCCTTCAAGGAGCTTGTCTGCGTACTCGGTTATGCGGAGGTACCATACTTCCTTAGTCTTCTGAATGATATCGCTGTGGCATACATCACACTTGCCTCCCTGTGAGTCCTCATTTGAAAGAACTACCTTACAGCTCGGGCAGTAGTTAACAGAAGTCTTGTCACGGAAAACAAGACCATTCTCGAACATTTTGAGGAATATCCACTGTGTCCACTTGTAGTAGCTCTCTTCAGTAGTATCAACTACTCTTGACCAGTCAAAAGAAAAGCCGACTGTACGAAGCTGATTTGTGAACTTTTCAATATTTCTGTCAGTAACTATTCTTGGGTGGATATTTTCCTTGATAGCTGTATTCTCTGTAGGAAGTCCGTATGCGTCAAATCCTATCGGGAAAAGAACGTTATAGCCTTCCATACGGCGCTTACGGCTTACTACTTCAAGTCCTGAATAAGCCTTGATATGTCCTACGTGCATACCGTGACCCGATGGGTACGGGAACTCTACCAGCGCGTAGAATTTCTTCTTGCTGTGGTCGTCAGAAGCCTTGAAGCTGTCATGTTCGTCCCAGTATTTCTGCCACTTGGCTTCAACAGATGTGAAATCATATCTGCTCATTGTAATATCATTCCTTTATTTAATTATTAATATTTACCGAATTTGTAAAGTGTTCCTTTATGTCGTTCTGAACGCAAAGAAGCACTGCACAGCCAATATCGAGTATCCCCTCAATGAGGTATATCCAGTTTGAACCGATATTGGAGATGTTTGCAGGGAGATGTATTATAGCGATAACAGCCAGAACTGCTGCAACCGCATAGTTCAGGAACTTTATTCCCGAAAGCATAGCACAGGTAAGCCCGAGTGCTATCAGCAGGTCGCTTAGATTGAAGCCGCCGCCTATTACCATATTAAGCACAGTCTTTGCAATGAGATATGCGCCTATTATGATACAAAACATACGTCCCTTTTCGTTATTGGTCTTCATTTTCTCACTCCTTGGTAAGAAGTCCGCTTATATCCATCTGCTCGCCGTCAGCCCATAAGCCTTCAAGCTTGTAGAAGTTTCTTGTATCCTTGTAGAAAACATGGACGATGATATCAGCATAGTCAAGGATTATCCATGTATTTCCCGTATCAGCCTCGCGGCGCTGAGGCTCGATGCCCTTCTGTGAAAGCACAAATTCTACTTCGTCTGCAAGTGTTCTTGCGTGAGTATTACTTGTACCGTTTACGATTACGAAATAGTCCGCAAGGATAGTGAGGTCGGCAATTTTTATAGCCTGTATGTCCTCGCCTCTCTTGCTGTCAAGAGTTTTTATGATTAGTTCGAGCTTTTCCTGTTCAGTCATTTATTCATCTTCCTTCCACCATGGTTTCTTTTCGGG
>SFFP01000165.1 GCA_004556875.1 Ruminococcus flavefaciens | reverse complement strand
TGTATATATCAATGGTGATATGTTCCGGGGTTCATATAAGAGAAACCATGAGGGAGATTATCACTGTACAGAGGCTGAAGTTAAGGCAATGCTGCGTGATCAGACCAGAAAAACGATGGATATGAAGGTTCTGACAAACATGGAGCTTTCAGATCTTGAGCCTGAGTCTGTAAAGACATACAGGGTGTGGTTTGCTGCAAAACATCCGGATCATGCATGGACAAAGCTCTCTGATGCCGAATTTCTGGAGAGAATCGGTGCAGCCAGTGATGATTGTGAGGACAAAAAGCTTCATCCTACAGGTGCAGGAATCCTGATGTTTGGCAAAGAATATAAGATAACGCGGGTGTATCCCGACTATTTTCTTGATTATAAGGATCACGCTGATCCGACAGTACGCTGGACAGACCGGACATACTCACAATCACCTGACTGGTCCGGAAATGTATTCGATTTCTTCACTATTGTTTCAAGAAAACTGCTGCGGATGCTCAAGGTTCCCTTCAAGCTCAAAGACATGGTTCGTGTGGATGAGACGCCGATGCATAACGCGGTGCGTGAGGCTTTAGTAAACTGCCTGGTAAATGCAGACTATTACCTTTCGAGGGGCGTTTTGATTGACAGCTACGATGATAAGATCGTTATGAAGAATCCCGGACTTAGCATAGTCGGAAAGCGCCAGATGCTTCGCGGCGGTGATTCAGAGCCTCGAAATGCCAATATTATGAAGATGTTTAATCTACTTGGCTTTGGTGAACACGCAGGAAGCGGCGTTCCTGATATCTTTTCTATATGGGAACAGGCGGGCTATGTAGAGCCAATTATTGAGGAGTTCTTCGGCAATACTGAAACAAATGAGCCTGATAAGACGATTGTTACGCTTCCTTTAGTTGAGAAAGATCAGTCCCTTTTTGGAAAAGGTACTAAAAAAGGGACTAAAAAAGGTACTGAAATAGCTGAAAGGGTTGAACTGGTATTTCAGTTGATTAAAGCAGATCCCTGTATAACACAAATGGAAATAGCTTCTAAACTGAGTATTACTCTCAAACAGACAAAAACAGCATTGGATAACTTGAAGAAGAATAATCGCATCAAACGAGAAGGCTCTTCCCGCAATGGAAAATGGATCATTATTTAATAGGCGTATCTACCACCTCCGTCCACTGAGCAACTACCGAATGAATCCGGTAGCAGCTTAGTGGGCTTTTTTATTTTGTGTTACCGATAGCAACACGGGCATCACATTATATAAAGTGAATTGTATTTATGAGTTCATATTTGGCAACGTATACATTGACTTTTTGCATAACATCTGCTATAATAATATCATCATATTAGAAATCACAAGTGTTGCTAGTGGTAACACTTTGCATAGGAGGTACTTATGAAGCACTTATCTTCGAAGCTGCTTGCTGAGACTGTTGTAAGCAGAAGAAAGGCAATCAAGATGTCGCAGCTTACCCTGTCAAAAAAGACAGGCATCAACCGTTCAATCATCTCCAGACTGGAAAGTGAAGACTATACACCGTCTGTGGATCAGCTCCTTGCACTCAGCACAGTCCTTGGTTTTGACAATGCTGATGTTCTGGAAGATGACGCAGTGGAGTCAGCGCCGATTGAACGCAAGAAGATCGCTGTAGCAGGTACCGGTTATGTCGGACTGTCCCTCGCAGTTCTGCTTGCACAGCACAACGATGTTACCGCTGTGGATATCATACCGGAAAAGGTGGAGAAGCTGAATAACTGGGAATCTCCGATTCAGGATGACTTCATTGAGCAGTATCTTGCTGAGCATGAAGAGCGTCAGCTTTCCCTCAAGGCTACAACAGACGGCGAATCTGCATACAAGGACGCAGATTTCATTATCGTGGCTGCACCTACAAACTATGATCCGAAGACAAACTTCTTCGATTGCTCCGCTGTAGAAGCAGTTCTTTCCCTCATAAAGGATGTAACGGGAAAAAAGAAGAAAAAGCCTACTATCGTTATCAAGTCGACGATTCCTGTTGGCTATACCGCGCAGGTGCGTGAGAAAATGGGCATGGATAATATCATATTCAGCCCTGAGTTTCTCAGAGAATCCAAGGCACTCTACGATAACCTTTACCCCTCTCGTATCATTGTTGGCTCTGATGACGCTAACATGAAGGCGGCCGAGGAGTTCGCTGCACTTTTACAGCACGGTGCGATCAAGCCGAATATTGATATTCTTTTTATGGCAACCACAGAGGCTGAGGCGGTTAAGCTATTCGCAAATACATATCTTGCACTTCGTGTCAGCTACTTCAATGAGCTGGATACCTATGCAGAGGTCAAGGGACTAAAAACTGCAAACATCATCAGAGGTATCTGTCTTGATCCCCGTGTTGGCGACTACTACAACAACCCGTCCTTCGGTTACGGCGGTTATTGTCTGCCCAAGGACACAAAGCAGCTTCTTGCAAACTATCAGAATGTTCCTCAGAATATGATGACTGCTATTGTTGAGTCGAACAGAACCAGAAAGGACTTCATTGCTGACCGAATCATGGAGATTGCCGGCACTTACGGCAACAGTGCTGACTACTCCGCGGAGCAGGAAAGCAAGCAGAAGGAAGTCGTTGTGGGCGTATACAGACTCACAATGAAATCGAACTCAGACAACTTCCGTCAGAGCTCTATTCAGGGCGTCATGAAGCGCATCAAGGCAAAGGGCGCTACGGTTATTATCTATGAGCCGACACTTGAAAACGGCAGCACATTCTTTGGTTCTCTCGTTGTGAATGATCTGAAGAAGTTCAAGAAGAAGTGCGGCTGCATCGTTGCTAACCGCTACGATTCTGTTCTCGATGATGTTGAAGAAAAGGTTTATACAAGAGACCTGTTCAGAAGGGATTAAGATATGAGCAAAGAAAGAATTGACTTGAACGGCAAGACCATACTTGTGACAGGTTCACCCGGATTTATCGGTGCAAATCTTGTGTTGAGACTGCTAAAAGAAATGTCCTCTGGTACAGTTGTGAGCCTTGACAATATGAACGACTACTATGATCCGGCACTGAAAGAGTATCGTCTGTCTCTTATCAAAGAAGCTGCGATCACTTCGCCAGTCCGACACATATTTGTGAAAGGTTCAATTGGCGATAAGGCACTGATCGACAAGCTGTTTGCTGAGTATCACTTTGATGTAGTGGTCAACTTAGCAGCACAGGCAGGTGTCCGTTATTCCATCGACCACCCGGATGTGTATATTGAAAGCAATATCATTGGTTTCTACAATATCCTTGAAGCCTGCCGCCATAATCCGGTGGAGCATCTGGTGTATGCGTCCAGCTCTTCTGTCTATGGTGGCAATAAGAAAGTGCCATTCAGTGTTGATGACAAGGTTGACAATCCTGTGAGCCTTTATGCTGCAACCAAGAAGAGCAATGAGCTGCTTGCACATTCTTACTCCAAGCTCTACAACATCCCGTCCACAGGCCTGCGTTTCTTCACAGTATACGGCCCTGCGGGAAGACCGGATTTGTTCTACTTCTCGGCTACGAACACATTAGCCAAAGACGGAACGATCAAGATCTTCAACTACGGCAACTGCAAGCGTGATTTCACTTATGTTGACGATATCGTCGAGGGTGTATACAGAGTCATGCAGGGAGCACCGGAGAAGCAGACCGGCGAGGACGGACTGCCGCTTCCGCCTTATGCCGTGTATAACATTGGCGGCGGTACTCCTGAGAACCTGCTGGACTATATCAGCACATTACAGGAAGAGCTTGTGAACGCAGGTGTTCTTCCGGCTGATTATGACTTTGAGGGACACAGAGAACTCGTCGGAATGCAGCCCGGAGATGTACCTGTGACCTATGCGGACAGCAAGGCTCTGGAGGATGACTATGGTTTCAGACCGACGATTGGCATCCGTGAAGGATTGAGAAAGTTCGCTCAGTGGTACGCTGAATATTATAAATAAACATAATGCCCACTTACTACGGATTCAAATGGCATAGATAATTTGCCGGTTGAACGCATAGTTTGTGGGCATCATTTTTTTATACTATGCTGAAACTGTCGTATAATGTCGCTATTCAATGATATACGCTGTAATTTTTTTACACTCCATTACGTTTTCAACGTAAAATAGTTGCAATTTTAGAAAGAGTGTGGTATAATACTAATATACGATAGCGATAGGAGGGCTAGCTATGTTGAAATATTATGAAGTGGAGAATTTCCGTTCTTTTAAGAATAAGACCACCTTTTCTCTGGAGAAAACGAATTATAAGGTGTTGGAGGAGACCAATACCGCGCGAGGTCTATTGAAAGGCGTTCTGTTTGTCGGAGCGAATGCATCAGGAAAATCCGGTGCGCTTCTGCCGGTAAAGCTTCTACTGGATATGCTTTTTGGAAAAGCGGAGATTCCATTTGAGATGTATCACTGCCTCTTCAGTATGAATCCGGCTGTTTCCATGCGTTTTGTGTTTGATATCAAAGGCTCTGAAATAGACTATTCTATCAAGT
>SFFP01000164.1 GCA_004556875.1 Ruminococcus flavefaciens | reverse complement strand
CTGACTGCATATATACTTTTTCAACAATCGGCGTATCCAACTAAAAATAAGATAGCCGCAGGAAATCTCCTGCGGCTTGCTTTTTATGATCTGGCACCTGCATCACGTTCAAGTCCCTTCCAGCCGAAACGGACAAAGGATACAAGTATCGAAATGATAGTTATAGACTCGCTTACAATGCCTCCCAGTGAATATACGATAACATCATATGCCAGCCAGCACGGCGAGGCGCAGACCAGATTTACCATGCGTATCTTTCGCGGACTGTTGGACCAGTAAGCAAACGTGCTCGTTACCGAAGCAGTAAACGCAAGCAGGCTGACAGGTCCGTTCCATGTGAGTATCAGCACGGCAGTGAACAGCACAGCTATCACAGCAGGACACCACTTCCTGCGTACCCACTCCCAGTCATTGTATTTCATCATCAGAGCGTTGCGCAGAATATTCACTGCAAGGCTCAGACAGCCGCTTATTGCGTCCAGCATGAAGAATTGCAGGCAGAACAGTGCCGAACCTAAAAGCTGAAACAGAAACAGCCAGCGGTTTGACTTTATCTGGTAAGATATGATAAATAGTGCTACGGCAACAAAGCCTATACCTTGAATAAACCAATCGGACAATTACGTTCATTCCTTATCATAGTAGTTTGATATGTATTATTATATCACAACTCCGCTATCAGGTCAATAGCAGCTCTATACGGTACTCCAAAAGAATAAGAATTAAAACCTGAGATACGATCTATTCAAGGAAATCACGTACATAAAATAACTGCTTTTTTTTAATTGGATCTAATTTTTTCCTCTTTCTGCGGAATATGAACCTGCATATTACAGACGTGATCGTCAGATTAAATATTATAGGCACAAATAAGATAAGTACAGCCAGCATAATGATCATTTTTATCCTGTCGGAAAAGGCTCCGATTTCGGAAAGAAATCGTCTGAAATAAAGAAATCCCAGAACAAGCTCTGCAAGCTGAATTATCAGATATATTATTTTATACCAGCGATAATACAACGGATTTTCAGGAAGATCATCCGTACATATTTTTCCTGTCTGACCATTCATAGCAATGGTATAAGTCCTGTTAACGTATTTTATATTCAAAAGCCATACAGGCACAAGATAATATGTCAGTTCCCTGTTATGTATGATCTTTTTTATTTCTGCGTCATCCACATCAACGGGATTGTTGTCATCGGCTTTTTTGACTTTTACAGGGCACTCTGCTTTTATGTAGTAATCAGCATCTCTCATCGCGTTTTCAGCTCCGATAGTATATCTGCTTGCATAAAATCCTGTAAGGTATGACGCGTTAAAATCCTCTGCCTCACTTAAATTGAATGGCCACATGGAATGAAAAACTTCCCAGCCCATATTTTTGTCGTTTGCAAGTATCGGATAATCCTTTACATTTATAGATGCACAGAATTCAGAATCAATAGTCGAGTCACAGGTACAGCTGTAACCCCAGACAGGTATATAGCAGCCTGTAATATTATCCAATACAGCCTTATCCTTGAATACATTGGGAACATTTCTCACCCCTGAAATATAGTGTGTGTATTTCTCCGCAAATTCCTTTTTAGTTATCCTGAACGGAATTATTCTGTCGGGTCTGATGTCACCGCTCAGATCAGAAGATATTATGAGATCATGGCTGCAAAACGGACATTTTGCAGTCGCAGTCGAAGATCTGGTTATTATCTTTCCGCCGCACGAGGAACATTCAAATTCTTCGATCTTATCGCTTACATATGGCTCCCATACTGATTTTGACCTTTTTACCCAGTCAAAATCCGGAAGCTTTCCGTTAGTTTCCTCATCGAAGTGGGAGATGATATATTCCTGATCGTATGTGTTTTTGCAAAATCTGCATGACAAGGTCTTCTGTTTGATGTCATAATACATCGGAGCTCCGCAGGACGGACATTTATATTCTTTTACTTCTGACATTTTTATCACCTACTTTTTAGTTATCAATTAATTGCTTAAAGAAACAGATCATCTTATTGCCATGATATACCATAAGCTTTGTCATACCTCCGTCACAGCATAGTTATAAATCGCCTAAAACCCCATAGCCGTTTTGATAACGAGCATTTTGTCCTGTCCCACAAGCTCTCCGAGGAGAACAAATGCGACCTCCGGAGCAGTCTGCGGACAATAAGAAGTAATGATATTATCAGTTTTCACAACAGGCTCATTGACCACCTCAACACCATAAGCTGCAAGCTGCTTTTGTCTGTGTCCGTCATTAAGGTGATATGTAGTTGCTCTTTTGCCTGTCAGTATCCCTGCATGAGCAAGTGCAAGCGCTCCTACACAAACCGAAGCTATCATTTTATGCTGCACATTGAACTGTCTTATCAGTTCGCCGGCTTCTTTGGAAAAGGCTTCCTCATAAAAGCCGAATTCCTCAAATCCGCCCGGCAAAGCAAGTGCGTCATATTCCTCCACTCTTACATCTTTCAGCAGCTTATCGACTTTCACGGGAACTCCGAAGGCACTTACGACTGTTTCCCGAACTCCGCAGGTAACAACCTCCACATCGTAATTATAGGAGGTTTCTGCCCAACCAAATACGTCGATAAAAACGCTTGCCTCCATTGTTTCAAAACCTTTTGCAAGTAAAAGCAGTACTTTCATTTCTGTTCCCCTCTCATTTCAGCTCCCAGCCGTTATCGCCGTGGTATATCATCAGCTTTGTCATACCGCCGTCGATGCAGATATTCTCGCCTGTGATGAAGCCTGCCTTGTCGGAGCAGAGAAACATGACCATATTGGCAATATCCATCGGGTTCCCCACACGTCCGCAGGGCTGCTGATAGGCGTCGGGCCCCTCATAGACCTTGTAGGACGTATCTATCCAGCCGGGAGAAATAGAGTTCACACGCACCTTCCCTGCAAGACTCACCGCAAGTGCGTGAGTAAGGGCAGCTATACCGCCTTTTGCCGCAGTGTAGCTCTCGGTCTGGGGCTGACTCATACGGTCACGGGAGGACGAAATATTGATGATACTGCCGCCCGTGTTGAAGTGCGGTGCAAAAAGCTTTGACAGATAAAACGGCGCAGTTACTCCCACTGAGAGAGCGTACTGAAACTCCTCATAACTGCACTCATCAATGCCCTTCATCAGCGGCAGAGCGTTGTTGACGAGGAAGTCGATGTGTCCGTGCTTTGCAATGACTTCCTCCGCAAATCTTTCAAGCACGGACTTGTCGGAAATATCGCCGACGAAGTGTTCTCCCTCAGCCTTGTCGATAACGCAAACCGTTGCTCCGTTTCTGCGAAATTCCTCGGCTATGCACTTACCGATACCATTTGCACCGCCTGTTACTGCGGCTACTTTATTTTTGAACATATCAATCACACTCAAATCTTTCGTCATAAATATCGCCCCAGTCATCACCAAGATATTCCTCAGCTAATGATTCAAAATATAGAGATTTTATTGTCAGGAAGTCATCAAAATCATCATATTCTTTTATTTCACCTTCAAATATGGAATACACTTTGCTGTCAGTACGCGAGATATAGGCTGTTTCACCATCACCAATTATTGAAGCTATTATAATAATATCATTTTTTTCGTTAAGTGTACCGATTGTAGGCCATGAAAAATCTATATACATATCAAGAATGTTTGATTCCGCTGTCAGCAAAAGCCAGCTTTTGTACTGATGCGGCAATTTGACATTATTGTCTTTTTCCCATTGTTCAATTTTTTCTATTTCAGCCGGCGGATCAAACTCAGAATCCTTAAACTCCGACAATAACGCGCACATATTTTTGTAATAGTCAAACTGCTCTTTTATAATATCATCTATTTCAAAAGTCATGATTTTGCATCTCCTTTTCTTATCGGGTGACGAATAACAGTCTTCCACTTTTCGGGAAGCGTTTTTCTCGGATCTGAGAGGTATATCTCATGGTGCAGACGTTCACTGCTGATGTCGTTCTGACAGCCATTTTCAGCGATAAACCTGTCCATCAGCGCGACTGTTGCAGGCTCATCATCGTAGGAACCATTGTGCATTATCTGAACACAAAGTCCCTCATTTATCGTTAGAAACTCTGCTGCCGAACAGTCCAGTTTTTTCTTCTTTGAAGCTGTTTCAATTGCCCACTGAAAGTCATTCTCCGTTACAAAGTCGGGAAGCCTGATTAAAACCGATGGTTGGAGTTGGGAAAGGGGACCTTGGCGTGAAACCACTAAATCCAATCAATGATGCAGAAAGAGAAAAGAAGGACGGGGCGATGCCCCAAGTTGGACACAAAGACGCACTGCGTGATGGTGCGTTTCGACGACGGCGAGTGGAACAGGTTCCTCGCCATGCACGAGAAATCGGGTGTCTATGCCAAGGCGGTGTTCCTGAAGGAGCAGTTCTTCGGCAGGATGTTCAGGGTCGTTACAGTGGACAAGGGCTTGGTGGACTACTACACCAAGCTGTCGGATTTCCATGCGCAGTTCCGTGCCATCGGCACGAACTACAACCA
>SFFP01000163.1 GCA_004556875.1 Ruminococcus flavefaciens | reverse complement strand
TTTTTCTTTTCACTTCCCTGAACAGAGGTAATAAATACTACTGCAGGTCTTTTTTTGCATTTACTGCACATTATCATCAGGCAGTTCCTCCTGTCGGTAAATAATACTTATTTATGTCACATATCTTTTATTATGTTATAGATGTATTTGAAAATGTAAGTTTTATCAATAGCATCATGGTTAAAGAACAGCATCCTATTGCTTCCGAGCACTACATAAAGTCTTACCATTACTGCAATGACAAATACTATTACAGCACCCTTGAACAAGCCTATGAGACCGCTCATCGCATGAGTAACGATACTTGGTTCCATCTGTCTGTTTTTTCCTGCGGCTGTCTCTATAAGCAAAGTTATCAGCACAAGGAAAATAGTTACTACCAGAAATACTATAAGCTTGATCTCGCTTATATAAGGAGCTTCGAGGTAATTATCAACAATATACTCTGCCGCCGGCTTGAAATTATCCTCGTCTTTAAGAAGCTGCATAAATCCATAAAATTTAGCAGGCTTGCTTTCGATCTCTCTTGCTGCGCACTCTGCGGAATACTCACTGAGCTGCTTTGTTATAAATCCATTAAGAGAAGAAGCATAACCCTCATGGAGCTTATTAAGGAATATACCTTCCTCATCTACCTTTCGGCCGTTGATATTATTAACGTATTTATAGATCTTTTCATCAACATCTTCGCCCGATAAACAGATATTTCTGAGCTGATTTTCGTCTATAACGATGTTATAGCCCAGATTTTCAAGATAATTTCCAAGCTCAGCTATATAATCGCCTTCTGAAATGCTCTGATCCATCTTTTTGACATTGCTGTTTCTTACGGCTTTTGAATACAGCGAACCTGCTATTGATGAGCTGATCGAAAACGCTAATGCAATAGCAAGACCATATCCCACAAGTGAGACAGCCGCCTTCATTATGCCTTTTTTAATTGTAACAAACATAAACACGAGCACCACTGCAACAGCGATGACATCGTAAAACCACCAGAATTGTACTCCCATATTTTTTCGCGCTGACCTTTTTCAGCGCCTCCTCCCTTCGAATTGTGAATTAATAAGGTATCACAAATCAGCTTTCATAGTCTATACGATCTATTTTATTATAGCCCTTCAGGAAAATATGATCATCGCTTCGTACAAAACCTGTGTAAGAATCGCTTACATCTGCAACAGAACGAAGTCCGCCGCTGAAATCATAGGCTTTTATCTTGCCCTGACACATTACGTAAGCAAGGTCTTCATATATTGTAACGTCAATTGATGGTTCTTCAAGGTCGATTATAAGAGCTTCTGTATTGCCGCCCTTAAAAAGCGCCACGATGTATTTTCTTCTGTCATCATTATTAACGATAACAGCAGAATTTCCATCTTCACTCGCACCTGCGACAAGATCGCCGTCATACGAATAATATGAACTGATCTGACCATTGCTGTCAACATATCCGCAGGCATCTGTTCCGAGCACAAATGCACCCTTTCCATAGCCATAGACATCAAGTCCGAGAGTATTGAGTCCTGGGGATGTCCAGTGCTCAACGTTCTCGCTGAAGCTGATTTCCTGAACATTTGTAACGAGCTGACCGTTTTCCGCTGAGATAAAGCTCAGCACACAACCCTTGCTGTTGTTTATAAAGCTAAGATCGCTGACCATTTCGATACACTGTCTTCCGTATATGACCTTTCCCCTTTTGTCATACACTTCAAGCTCACAGCAGTAATTATCAGATGTGGTAACTACAGCCGTAAAGCCCTGTTCACTTATTCTCGCAAAGAGGATAAGTTTTTTGGCATATGTCTTTGTGTAAAAGACTTCATCCTCGTCCTCAATACTGAGATCATTGCCTCCGTTTTCGTAGAGCAATGCGCGCCCGCCTGCCGAGCGGAGCACGGAATTCGTATATGTATGCTGTCTGCGCTTGAGGAGCTTACCCTCAGAATCATAGAAATACGTATACGTATCACTTAACAGTATCATCTTTCGATCTGTAAACTCAAGCTGATAATCAGCCGCGCTTACCTCTATCGGGAAGTTTCCTTCCGCAAGCTCGCCCGAATTGACGATAGTCCTGTACTGCTCTCCTATTCCCCTTAATTTATTATACCACATATCGCGGGTAAAATAAAGACCCGTTCCTATGGCGGCTGCAAGCAGTATCAATATGAACCGCCTCAGCCTTTTACGCCGCCGTTTTCGATTTTTCAGATCGACGATATCATCGGCGTCATACATTTTCGGCACGCTGATACCTCCTTATCCTTTGTTCTTATGTCTCTTTCAGCAGCTCATCTTCACTGTAAAACACGCGGTTAAGATACAGTCCGTGAGCCATTGCCGTTCTGCCTGCCCTCAGGCGGTCTTTTGCGGCGAGGATATGGGGGATATCATCAGGCGATATCCGCTTTTCGCTGACATCTATCAGAGTCCCTGCCATTATCCTAATCATATTATACAAAAAACCGTTGCCTTTTACAAGCATTATCACAGAATCTCCACTATTTTCTATTTTGAAGGAATAAATTGTCCTTACAGTGGTTGAAACATTTGTGCAGTCAGCACAAAATGACGCAAAATCATGAGTCCCAACGAAATACTCCGCAGCTTTTCTTGCCGCTTCAACATCGAATTTCCTTCGGTAATGGAGCATAAGATCTGCCGCAAAAGGATTTTTTGACTCGCTGCAGTGCATTTTGTAAATATACTCCTTGCCCTTGCAGTCGAACCGCGCATGAAAATCCTCAGCAGCATCTTCACAGCTGAGTATCGAGATATCATCAGGAAGCTCTCCGTTTACGCCTCTGCAAAAGCCAAGACAGTTTATTTTACTGTTTGTCTTTACATTAAAGCAGAACATATTCGCGTGAACTCCTGTATCTGTCCTCGAACAGCCTACCACAGTCACAGGTTCATTCAGTACCTTTGAAAGCTTGCTCTCAAGCACCTCCTGCACCGTTATGGCGTTGCTTTGCCGCTGAAAGCCGTGATAATTCGTCCCTCTGTAAGCAATTGTCACTTTAAGATTGCGCATCATCCGCCTCCTTTTTATCAGGATCGCTGCCGTCGTAAAGTATTACTTCCGTGTCCTCGACCCTGCCAAAATCCTCAAAGCTCAGCGCTTCGCTTACCTGATCGTAGATCTCGGCTTTGCTGTTAAAATGCTGAGGCATAGGTATGTCATCATTATCATGTCTGCTCATCGCATACATCAGCCTCCTGCGTCTGCGCAGCTTATAACGCCTTTCAACTGCAATTATCAGCAGTATAAGCAAAAGACTTATAAACGTCAGAGCAACTCCGAGAACAAATCCCTCGGGAGTGTACTTTATGCTGATATCATGACTTCCCTTGCTGACCCTAACTCCTGTCATTGCCTGAAGGAGCTTGAAGGTCTCTGCTTTTTCACCGTCGATGTATACGCTCCAGCCTTTTTCGTAAGGTATCGACAGGAACATTATCCCATCCTCCTCAGCCTTGATACTGCCGCGTATCTTTGTATCGGTGAATTCCTTTATCTCAAGCTGTTCATCAGCCAGAGCGCTGTATGCCTTCCTGAATGTATCCTCGCTGAGAGCATATACCATAAGCTTGAAATTGCCTGATTTATGCTTTTCCGAAGAGGTTATCTTCACCGTAGATTTACTGCCCTCCTGACCGTTGCCCATAGGGAATACTATAGGATAGCTCTCTATAAGCTTTCCGCTGTCGATAAGATCGTCATCACACTTGATCTCAAGCGAGTCGCAAGTGCCGCCTGTACCGTTGGCATAGCCATAGAGATAGCTTCCGTCAACACAGTCAAAGGAATATGTTGCACTTCCTGTCGGCTCTTCCGTGTCATTCTGGAATGTATAGTTGCCATAGCCGTTCTTTGTTACGTCAAGTCCGTCGTAATCGGCAAGCGAAACAGGCTGCGGCACGAATAGCTTATCCTCAACACCTGTGGCGCGTCTGATAAGGTTATTCTGGTATTCAAATGGATTTGCACCGCCGTTATCCTCCATTTTAAGGATATTCTCCTTCACCATAAATCCAAGTGAAAGCGGATAGCGGTTTTTATAAAGATTTGACTGGTCAGCGGTGGATACATTTTCAAGCACCCATGCTTCCGAATTAAGCTCGCCGCCTTTTTTTATGATGTATTTTATTCCCAGAAGTGAATTCACAACCGGAGTAGATGTCCTGTAATAAAATCTGTTTCCTGCCTCAGAAGCGTAAAGTCCGAGACGTTTGCACATTGTCGTGACCGAGACATTTGCCGCAGATGAGAACTGCGAAAGTCCGTAATAGCCATAGAGTGCACTGTCGTTGAGGGTATAGGTCTGAGTCATCTCTGTACGATAGAATTTATCCTTGTCATTTTTTCTCTCGTAATCAAGAAGCTGACTTACCTCTGCGCTGCTTGAAGGATAATCAAGATATCCGGTAGTATCAACAGTCTTTACGCCCATCTGTGCATTGCTGATGAATTCGCTGAACATTGCCGCAGAAAGTGCAAGCGTCATAAGCACGTTGCGCTTTTTCTGTG
>SFFP01000008.1 GCA_004556875.1 Ruminococcus flavefaciens | reverse complement strand
CTGTTGGTATTCTCGGTGCGTATAACTGCAAGCTGTGATTTAGGAGTAGCAACCAGCATTTCACCCGTAGCCGTGTAGTCGAAATTGCGCTCATCGTTCATAGCCTGCAATATCTCGTCAAACTGCTTTTGAAGCTCGGCTCTTGCTGTTTCTACCAGCTTTTTATGGTTTAATCTCTCCTTGACATAATCTTTCGGCATGAGTATCGGCTCACCGATATTCATATATGCGACTGTCAGCAGATTACTGTAATACTTGAAAAATACGTTGTCGCTGTTTTCAAGGACAGTTGGTCCCAGCGTTTTTGCAAGATCTTTCGCTTTGATACGCTCGTTGAGACCGTTCATCATCATGATACGGAGATTCTCAAAGATTTCACTGCGGTTATTGCGAAAATCTTCAAGCTGAGAAAGTATATCATCAAACGAATAGACCTGTTCCTTTTCAAAAGCGGAAAGTAATTCATTTTTATTTATTGACCACACGATACTCACCGTGCGGTCTTTTTCATTTATACGGTATAGCAGCATACTCTAACCTCTTTCACGATACGATAACTTGTTGATTCGTATATACTGATTATACGCTTGATACAATTGCTTGTCAAGAATTTTTCTAAATATCTGCTTATTTATCGTATATTTTTCAGTATATACGAATCTTACTTGTTTTAAATTACTGTCGTATGATAAAATGTTCATGCCAACAGAGAAATACAGCTGACAGCGGAATAACATAGCAAATGTTGACCGCAACAATTATAAAGTGCTTTATAAAATATCAAAAGAAAGGACGATGATGAATCGTTGAAAAATGAAAAACAGTGGGCAGCGCCCACTCCGCTCAGAGGTAACAGGTCAAATCTGATCGAGTTCCCCGTAAATGCACTACCACCAATACTGCGTGAAATGGCATACGCTGTTGCAAGAACGACTTCTACGGACGTTTCAATGGCAGCTACTGCAATACTTTCTTCTGTAAGCTATTGCTTTTCGGGGCAGTTCCGCATCATTGGAAAGAAAGACCACAGTGAACCGCTTGTTATCGATAGCCTTATCGTTGCAGAAGCAAGTTTCAAAAAGTCGCCTGTTATGAAGCTTATATCACAGCCCTATCAGGACTATGTGCAGGAGTACAATGAGAAAAATAAGGCATTGATACTGGAAAAACAGGCAAAGAAGAAGGTTCTAGCAAACAAGCTCTCGGCTCTGGAAAAGAACCCCGATGCCGACACAAAGGAAATGTCTGACCTGTCGCTGGAGCTTTCCAAGATAACGGGTGCGGACTTTCGCCGTATCATCGTTGATGATATAACGCCCGAATCGCTTGTCAGACAGCTTGCAATAAACGGTACACTTCTTATGATGTCCGATGAAGCAGGCTCTCTCGGAAACTTCAACGGCAGATACAGTACCAATGGATCGCCGAACCTTGATCTTCTGCTGAAATCGTGGAATGGCGAAACATTCATAAGCGACCGTATAACCCGTGAGAGTGTTATCCTCTACAAGCCTTATGTTTCGATATGCCTTGCGTGTCAGCCATACATATGGGATAGCATGATAGGAAATATGGCTTTCAGGGGCAGCGGTTTCCTTGCTCGTCTGGTGTATTGCTTTCCGAAAGATCTGAGAGGTACACGAAAGTATGATACCGAACCTATCCCCGATGAGCTTTCGGACAAGTATAAAAGTCTGATCTACGCCTTGCTGAATTATAAGTTTCAGCGTTTTGAGCTTGGACAGACGGACGAAAAGTTTCTGTTTCTTGATGAAAAGGCGAAAGAAGAGTATGTTTTTCTGCACGATCGGTTTGTGGAACAGCAGCTTATCACCGATATGGCTTTCTGCTCCGACTGGGGCGGTAAGTTTCACGGACTTGTGCTGAGGATATGTGGTATCCTGCACTGCATCAAAACAGTGCTGAACGGTGAAAAGCCTGATGAGGTCAAGGTATCTCACGATACGATGTGCAACGCTATTGAGATCGGTCACTATTTTCGCTTGCAGGCTATATACGCTTATGGTCTTGGTGATACCGATAATCAGACTTTGCAGGCAGAGCGTATCCTTGCAAAAGTCAGAGCAAAAAACATCTCTGAGATCAGGCAAAACGACCTTTACAAGCTATGCCGATGCAAGCTGTTCAAGAACGCACAGGAGTTCTCCGAAGTTATAGCTGTCCTTGAAGAATACGGCTATCTTAGAAGTGAGACTATCCCTGCTGCCAACGGCTGCAACAGAAGCGGTGTTATGCTCCGTTTCAACCCGAACATATACACACGATAAACATTTTAAGCACAATAGGAGCTATGATGTCTATAATGTTTAAAGTTCACAATAATTCAACTCAGAGAAAAGAGAAAGATGAGGTAATGTTTATGTTAACAAGAGAACAGAAAGAAGAAATGCTGAATCAGGTACTGGAGCTTATGACGGCTATCGCCTATGATAAGCCAATAGAGAACGCTCCTTCACCGACTGAGCCAAAGCCTGAAAAGGTGGAGATGCTCACTATCAAGGAGAGTGCTGCACTCATCAGCGGACTTTCCGAACACACCGTCCGTCTGCTTGTGAAGCAGGGCAAGGTGAAGTCCGTCCGCACGGGTGAGGGCAGGAACGGCAAGATACTCGTCAACAAGGCTGACCTGCTTGCCTATTTTCAGAAGTGACGGTATTCGAGCAAGTAAAATCTGCTGTTGATATGAAGACAGTTGCAGAGGGATACGGCTTACATATCGACCGTGGTGGAATGTGCATATGTCCGTTCCATGAGGAGAGAACTCCCTCAGCTAAAATCTATCCTGATGCTTTGCATTGCTTCGGCTGCGGAACGCACGTTGACGTTATCGGCTTCACACAAAAACTGTTCGGCTTGGACAAGCCTATTGATGCGGTAAAAAAGCTCAATCAGGACTTTGGTTTACACCTTGATATTGGCTCAACTCCGACTGCCAAAGAAGCCTCTGAATATCAGAAGCGGATTGCCGAAAAACGAGAGTATGAAGAATGGGAAAAGTCCGCTTGGGGAACGCTTAACAGCTACCTGTGGCTGATGCGTGAATGGAGACAGCTTGTTCCTGCTTCGCCCGATGAAATTGCTGATAATCGTTTTGTGTATTCCCTGCATCATCTTGACTATGCGGAGTACCTTTGTCAGGAGTTCATAAACAGCAATAAAGACGGTCGGCTTTTGATGAAAAATATCGTTGCCGAGATAGCAGATTTTCAGAAAAATTTGAGTGCTGTTTTTTCAAAATTGTAATGCGGATTTTTGAATAAATGTACTCGCATTTTCGGCTGCTCTGTCAGCCATTCTTCTCCCGTCAGGGATAGTCCCACAGGGCGGAGTAGTTCTTGGGGCGGTCTTATGCTGCCGCAAGTACTACGGAGTTACAAGCGGCGCTCTGCACCGTTGTAACCGTTGCTCCGCAGCTTTTTCCCTGCGACCATACCTTGTGTCGTTCAGGGAAAATCTGCCCGTCAGGGCTTCCGTCTCAGCGGTCATGAAAGGAGTTGATGCCTATGATTTTTTGATTGGATTTCGTAGAAAGAGAGAAGTAAATCCAATGAACAAGAAAGGCGAATTATGAAAGAAAAAAGAATATCATTCGGACAGGGCAAGGGTTCGATTGCCCATAACAATCGGGAGTTCGTTGCGGACAATGTTGATATTTTCCGCACACCCGATAATATCACTTTCGTGTGTCAGCCGATCGGCGAAGCATACGATCAGCTTTTCAAGGAATCCACCGAGCGATACAATGCCAAACAGAAGCGTAACGACCGCAAGGTTCACGGCAGCTATTACGAACATCTCTTTGGAGTAAAGCCATGTAATAATGTACGCACCGCAGCCGACAAGCGTAAGAGCTTCTATGAGGACGTTGTTCAGATCGGCAAAAAGGAAGATTCGGGATTCGGCACTGAGGACTTTCAGCTTGTTGCGGATTGCCTGAAAGAGTACATGGAGGGATTTCAAAAACGCAATCCCAACTTTTACGTTTTTAACGCCGTCCTGCACATGGACGAAGCTACTCCGCACCTGCACATTGACTACATTCCTGTCGGTCACTACAAGCGAGGGCAGGACGTTCAGAACGGTATCGCCCAGGCTCTTAAAGAAATGGGATACGGCGATGGCAAAATGGCGATTGCTAAGTGGAGAACTGCCGAGGTGGAAGTGCTGAACAAAATCTGCTTTGAACATGGTATCAAACCGCTTGAACCCGAAAAGGCGAGAGGGACGGTTGAGATACCTGAGTATAAGGAACAACGTCGCCAGAATGATGAGCTTAAAATGCAGAATGCTCAGATCGAAGCGGAGCTGTCGGAGAAGCAGGCACAGAGTGAAAAGCTCGATGCTCAGATCGAGAAAAAGACCGCCACGGTCAATGCTATCATGAGCTATCTGCCTGACCTTGAAAAAGACAACAAGGTTGAGGACGATTGCCTTGCTATCAGGCAGAAGCTTGACAGCCTTCTTGACGGTAAAATGTCTATCATGAAACACAAGGACGATATTATTGCCGATGTTGAGAAGCTCGGCAAGATAGCGGCGAAAGCCGCTGATGCTTCGCACAAGAAAAGCTTTACCATATATGACCTGCGTGAACTTCTCCAGAAGAAAGAGAATGAATACAGTGATCTGTGGCATAAGGCTGTGGAGCGTTCGGGGCGTATCAATGAGCTTACCCGTGAGGTTTCAGCTCTGCAAGTTCAGGTCGATGAGCTGACGGAGTTCGTAAGCCTGCTGAAACGCTTTGAGCCGCAGAAATACGCTGAGGTCAGGCAAATACAGGAGCATATCCACGATCAGCGTGAACAGGAAGTACAGCAGTCCACCGCCGGAAAGAAAAAGTCGTGGGGCTGGAATAATACAAGATAGAACAAGAGAAAAATATCACAGCAAGCCTTGACAATGCCGAAATATTGCGCTACAATATCATCGGAAAGGTACGCTGTGATATTACCGAGGAGGGTACATATTATGGCTACTATACAAAAACGTGGTGACAGCTACTCCATAAGAGTAAGCTGCGGATACGACAGCAAAGGCAAGCAGGTGATCCAGTCTATGACTTGGAAACCCGAGCCGAAAATGACACAAAAGCAAATCGAAAAAGAGCTGAACCGTCAGGCAGTCATGTTTGAAGAAGCTTGCAATCACGGCTATCAGTCCAAGGCAGTAAAATTTGAAGTGTTTGCAGAAGAGTGGTTTGAGGAGTACGCTAAACCAAATCTCCGTAATACTACATACGAGAGAATGTTACAGCTTCGCAAGAGAGTTTACGCTGCTATCGGTTATATGCGAATGGATAAGATCACGCCGAGGCAGATACAGGCATTCGTCAATTCTCTTTCAAAGGACGGAGCAAATGAACGCACGGGCAAGCCGTTAGCACCAAAAACAATACGTCACAATCTGAGCTTTGTGTCTGATGTGTTTGCCTATGCCGTGAAAATGGGTGTGGTGAGCGACAATCCCTGTGCAAAGGTCACGCTCCCCAAAGCTGAACAAAAAGAAAAGCAGATCTACACTCCTGAACAGGTGCAGAAGTTTCTCACGCTGCTGAATGATGAACCTTTGAAGTACCGCACATTCTTCAACCTGATGATTTACAGCGGTTTCCGCCGTGGTGAAATGCTCGGTCTGGAATGGAAAGACGTGGACTTTGAGAATAACATCATCAGCGTACGCAGAACTTCTAATTACACAGCCAAGAAAGGCGTTTACACGGACACAACCAAAACAAGAAAGTCCCAGAGAACACTGAAATTTCCGCAGGAAATCATGAATATGCTGAAAGAGTACAAGGCAGAACAGGACGAGCAGGCTCTCAAATGCGGCGACAAGTGGGTGGAAACGGACAGGCTCTACACGAAATGGAACGGCGAGCCGATGCAGAACGGCACTCCTTACTTCTGGCTTGGTGAATTCTGTGAGAAGCATGACCTGCCGTTTTATGGCTTGCACAGTTTCCGTCACTTATTCGCTTCACTTCTTGTAAATCAGGGCGTGGACATTGTAACGGTATCGGGAGCATTAGGACATTCCACGGTTTCTACAACGAGTAATATTTATTGCCATATGTTAGAAGAAGCTCAGGCGAAAGTTTCGGACGCTGTCAGCTCGGCACTTGATTTCAGCACAAAGAAAAATGAGCCAAAGGTCGGCTGACCTCGGCTCACAAAATCCGCATTTTCTAAATAAAGAACAGACAAAGAACAAAGTGAATTTTCATGATAAAATAAAAACCCGAAAACAACGTAGATACGTTATTTTCGGGAATGTGGTTTGGTGACCCGTACGGGAATTGAACCCATGATTCCGCCGTGAAAGGGCGATGTCTTAACCTCTTGACCAACGGGCCATATTGGTAGCGGCAGTAGGATTCGAACCAACGACCAATCGGGTATGAACCGAGTACTCTAGCCAACTGAGCTATGCCGCCATTAATATATTGCCGTCACCTGCGACTAAATTATTATATTACAAATTCTTTGAAAAGTCAATAGTTCAAAGAAAGAAAAATTTGTATTTCAGAGAAATGCACAAATTAAATTCTTCAAATGAACTTGCGTCAAGCAGAATTTACAAAGCAGGTATTGACATATGGGCAAGCAGGTGATAGAATATTAAAAACTGATATGATTTTGGGAGGATTATAGCAAATGAACGGAGATGAAATAACAGCATTTCTCATAAGGGCGAAGAAAGCCACTTACGCAGGCAAGGGAGCCGAAACTTCATCGAGCCGACCTGAGTCGCACGACCTTGAGTACAGAGAGGGCGAGCTGATGTATCTTGACACTTACATAGGCGGAGAGCGCTTTGCAGGTGAGGAAGCTGTATGGATAAGCGGCAAGCCGTACTGGAGCATGAATTACGCAGGACAGGTCATAGGAGAGCCTTTCAGCGGTGATTTTCTGAAAGAAGCTCTTCTGCGAGTGCCTTTTGATAAGCCGTTTCGCGGACCTGCCGAGTACAAAAGCGGAGATTACACCTATAAGAGCATGGTAAAAGGCGATTTTGAGTGGTTTCAGGGGTATGAGATAATTGCCTATAGGGGTGAAGTCATATACGAATGTCACTATCACGGAACTCTCATAAAATAGTCCGCTAAGATTTATCTTTCTGTCTGAACAGAAGTGAAGCACATAGACCGAACAGCAGAGCGGCAGTAACACCGCCTGCTGCGGCGGTAAGTCCGCCTGTGAATATACCGAGGAGACCATCATTTCCGATGGTCTTTCTTATACCCTCAGCGAGGAGATGTCCGAAGCCTGTCAGCGGCACTGTAGCACCTGCGCCTGCGAAATCAACAATTGGCTTGTATATACCGATAGCTGAGAGGATAACACCTGTGACGACGAAGCCTGTGAGTATTCTTGCAGGGGTGAGTTTAGTGAAGTCGATAAGGAGCTGTCCTGCAGCGCAGATAGCTCCGCCGACTAAAAAAGCCTTTAAAAAATCAATGAACATAGCTTAATCCTTTCTGAGGTGGACGAGATGCGAGATAGCAGGTATGCTTTCGCCCTGTTGTAGAGACATAGGTGACATGAGAGCGCCTGTTGCGGCAAAGAGAACATTATGAGCCTCGCCGTATTCAAGCTGAGGCAGGAAATTTCCGCAGAGTATGCTTGCTCCGCAGCCGCAGCCTGAGCCGCCGCAGTGAGTGTCCTGAGTGTCTGCGTCGAATATCATAGCGCCGCAGTCGCGGTGCTGCTGAGAGATATCGATACCCTGCTTCATCAGTAGGTCGAGGAGAAGCTGACTTCCCACAATACCTAAGTCGCCTGTTACGATGTAGTCATAGTCTTTGGGAGAAGTACCTGTTGCTGACAGATAACGTGAAATAGTATCCGCTGCAGCAGGAGCCATAGCGCTTCCCATATTGTTTATATCGCTGATATTGAGGTCGTTTATCATGCCGATACAGCCGCCGATAATGCTTACAGAGCCTTTTTCCTGAGAGAGTATGACAGCTCCCGAAGCTGTGCAGGTCCACTGTGCTGTGGGAGTACGCTGACCGCCGTAGGATAGTGGAAATCGGAACTGTCTTTCTGCTGTTGAGAAATGGGACGAGGTAACAGCGGCGGCGTGATATGCAAGACCGCAGTCAGTCAGGAGAGCTGATATGAGCAGTCCCTCAGCCATAGTTGAGCAAGCACCGTAGAGACCGAGAAAAGGAGCAGCAAGCTCACGCATACTGTAAGCCGAGCCTATACACTGGTTTATGAGGTCGCCTGCGCAGATAACATCTAAGCTTTCGGCGGTAAGCTGAGCTTTTCTCAGGGCGAGACCAACGGCTTCGAGCTGAAACTGACTTTCTGCCTGTTCCCATGTATCCCTGCCGAAGTGGCTGTCGCTTACGACTTTATCGAAGCAGCCGCCCAGTGGACCTTTGCCCTCTTTTTCGCCAACAACTGCGGCATAGCTTTCAATTCTTACAGGAGCTTCTGTCTGAAATACTCCTCTTGCGATACGTTTTGCCATGATAATACCTCCCTTACGGAGCTATTATGTGCAATATCTGCCGTATTATTCAGTTATTGGCTTTGCGTGGAATTTACGCCGAATGGTACGGCAATAGAAAAAGGACGGCAAAATGTCGTCCTTTTAAGCACTATTTACTGACAATTAATAACTTTTCAATTACTGAAAACCTGATCGTAGGCTTTCCAGTAGATATCGTCAAGGTTATCATTTTTGTCTGCGGCTGTTCCGATGCCATAGACCGAGTAAAGCCGCGGCTCAGTGTGAGTTCCCGTGGGATAGCTTCCTACACAGTCACTTTTTTTAGTCCAGCTATAAGAAACAGCCGCATATTCGGTATCGCCGTTTCGGATAACTACGAAGTAGGTAAGCTTTGAATGAGACGGAAAATAATAATCAAGGCGCTCATAGAAATCGTCTGTATCAAAGGGAACTGCAACATTGTCATTGCTGTCAGAGCTGATTATATAGAGTCCGTTTATGTTTTTGCCTTTTTCTTTAAATTCATTGAGAACGGCATTGCAGGAGCGTCTGAGAGTATTTGCATTGGCGTTTGCAGAGATCTGATGAGCGCGTTTTTTAAAGCCTATGAATGCAGGAACTACTATCATAGCCGCTATAAACATGAATATTATCACAGGTATGAAAATAATTGCCCATGAAACGCCTTTTTTCTGCGGCGGATAATATATGTATTGGTAAGGCTGATATGGCTGAGGATAACCGTTGGGATACTGGGGAGCATTGTTATAGCCATTCTGTCTGTACTGATTCGGATAGCCGTTCAGATATGGCTGCTGAGCATTGCTTTGACCCTGTAACGGCGGAGGCGGTGTCTGTACAGCAGATGTGCAGGTGCATTTTTCTCCGTCAAACAGATATCTTCCGCATTGTGTACAGTATGGCATGATATCACTCCTTTTATATGTAGTTAAGAGTTTTCAGTATGAACAGCCAGCCTGTCAGCGTAAAGGCACTGCACAGGGTGGTCAGCATAACGGCAAAGGCGGTTATTGTGCCCTTGTGTCCGAAGTTTTTCGCCATTACGAAACAGCTTCCGGTAGTCGCGCTTCCAAGCATGACAAGTATTGCGATGAGCTTTTCGCCGCGGAAGCCAAGCTTTATTGCAGCAGGCAGGAATATACAGCAGAAAAGCACCAGCTTGATAAAGGCTATTCCCGATGTCAGCGGAAGCTTTCCTTTTGCCTCGTTAAATCTGAACGAAGCGCCAAGAGCTATGAGCGACAGGGGAGTTGCCATATTTCCCAGATAGGTCACGGATTTGGAAAGTATGACAGGCTGGGGTATTTTCAGAAGTGACCATGCTATACCGACAACAATTCCGAGAATGATGGGGTTTGTGACGATGCTTTTCAGCGTACTTGCCGCAAGAGCGCCTTTGCTTTTTGTCTTTTCCTTGTCGGGAGAAGTTAGGGCGAGAGTGGTAACGGCTATGATGTTATAAAGAGGAACAGTTCCGACTATCATCAGTGCTGCCATAGTTGAATGTCCGTAGATATTGTTTACGAAGGCAATACCGAGGATAGCGGCACTGCTTCGGTAAGAAGCCTGTATTATCTCACCGCGTTCAAAGCGGTCTTTGCTGAGGAGTGAATAGAGTATTGCGATACCAACGCTGAGAAGTGTAGCGCACATACAGAAGAGAACGAATTTGCTGTCCCATACAGAGCGGAAATCCGCTGTTGACAGGTCCATGAAGAGAAGTGCAGGGAGCAGGGCGCGGAACACGAATTTGTTGATCTGTGCAGTTGCGTTGTCATCAAGAAGCTTTATCCTGTGTACGAACCAGCCGAATACCATCATCAGGAATACCGGGATAGTGGCGTTAAGGCTGAATATTAGGTTTTTCAGAAACAATATATCACTACCTTTTTATTTTTGCAATATAAATTATATCACATCTTTACCCTTTGCGCAACATTTTTAGCTGTCAGCAGCAAGGAGCGGTATATTTGTCCGACGGGAGGCATATCATGTAAGGACAAAGCTATGCGAAAGGGTGAAAGTATGGGTCTTACTGAAAAAGAAGCAGCCGAAAGGCTGAAGACCGAGGGCGAAAACGTTTTCGGAGAGAGCAGAAAAACAGGTCCGATGAAAATATTTCTGGGACAGTTCAAAGATATAATGGTGATGATACTCCTTGCGGCTACGGTGGTTTCTGTGCTTCTCGGGGAGATATCCGACGCTGTTACTATAATCCTTATAGTGCTTCTCAATGCAATTCTCGGCTTTGTGCAGGAATACCGCACCGAGCATACTCTTGAAGCTCTGAGGTCCATGACTTCTCCGACGGCTAAGTGCTGGCGCGACGGCAGACTTTCTGAAATAGACGCGGCATTTCTTGTAACAGGCGATATCATCGAGCTTGAAGCAGGTGACCGTATCCCTGCGGACTGCGCTGTACTGAAAGCGGCAGGCTTTTTCTCAGATGAGTCTATACTAACGGGAGAATCAACGGCTGTGGGCAAGACTGCGGGAGATGCTTCGGACAGGGATAACTCCCTTAATAAGCCGAATATCGTCTACTGCGGAGCTTCCGCAGTTAAGGGTACCTGCCGCGCCGAGGTCATAGCTACAGGAAAAAACACTCAGATGGGCAGGATATCGGAAATGCTGACGGATATCGACAAAGAAGCTACTCCGTTACAGAAGCGGCTTGCGGAGCTTGGCAAGGTGGTGGCAGTCATCTGTCTGGTGGTTTGTATAGCTGTTTTCGGAGCAGGTGTGCTCAGGGGCGAGAATGTTTTCGATATGCTGATGACAGGCATTACTATCGCTATTGCGGCAATTCCCGAGGGACTTCCTGCAACGGTGACTATTGCCCTTGCACTTGCAGTCAGCCGAATGATGAAGCAAAAGGCGCTTGTGAATAAGCTCCACAGCGTTGAGACGCTTGGCTGTACATCGGTGATATGCTCCGACAAGACAGGCACTATAACCGAGAACAAAATGACAGTTACGGAGATTGCCACAGTCCATGAGGATTACTATTTCAGCGGTATGGGCTACAGGGTCAGCGGAGCAGTTACAAAAGGCGGAGATATAGCCATAAATCCCATGAACGAGAAAGCTCTCACGGAGTCGCTGAGGTGCGGAGTCATATGTTCTACGGCTGAGATAAGTACGCAGGAAACTCCGAAAAGCCGCAACAGGGGCGCACTTGCAGGCAAGGGTGAGTGGAAGGTCACAGGTGACCCCACAGAAGCGGCTCTGCTTATCGCGGCGGCAAAGGCAGGCATAACAAAGGAGTCACTTTCGGGAAATTGCCGAATTATAGAGGAATATCCCTTTGACAGCGAGACACGATTTATGGCTGTTCACTGCTCATACGGAAGTGAAAAACGTATTTATTTCAAGGGCGCAGAGGAAGTGATACTGCCGAGATGTTCACAGTATATGGACGAAAACGGCAGACCTGCGGCGATGACGGCGGCTGTACGCAGAGGTCTTGAGGAAAAGGCAGGGGAGATGTCAGACAAGGCTCTGAGAGTCCTTGCGCTGGCTGTGTGCACCTCCGATAAGCTTGAGCCTGACCGCGGAAACCTTGTATTTCTCGGCTTTGCAGGCATGACAGACCCTCCCCGTGAGGAAGCAAAAACGGCTATACGCAAGTGCGCATCGGCTTCTGTAAAGACTGTCATGATAACAGGCGACCACAAAAAAACCGCCGTGGCAGTTGCCGCAAAGGCAGGACTGCTCAAAGGCGGTATGGCGATAACAGGTGCAGAGCTTGATAAGCTCTCCGATGAGGAGCTTGACCGTGATATCGGCAAGTATACGGTTTTTGCGAGAGTAGAGCCTGTGCATAAGCTAAGGATAGTCAAGAGCTTCAAGCGCCGCGGTGAGATAGTCACCATGACAGGCGACGGAGTAAACGATGCTCCTGCGGTAAAGGAAGCCGATGTTGGCGTAGCTATGGGCGTTACGGGAACAGATGTCACCAAGCAGGCGGCAGATGTCATACTTATGGACGACAACCTTGCAACTCTTGTCAATGCTGTTGAGCAGGGACGGTGTGTATATGCGAATATACGTAAATTCGTGCGTTATCTGCTCTCCTGCAATATAGGCGAGGTGCTGACCATGTTTCTCGGCATAGTCATGGGAATGCCAATAATACTCCTGCCTGTGCAGATACTCCTTGTAAATCTGGTCACAGACGGACTGCCTGCCATAGCCCTCGGAATGGAAAAGCCTGAGAGCGATATCATGAACCGTCCGCCGCGGCGCTCTGACGAGGGATTTTTCTCAGGCGGACTCATGTGGAAGATAGTTCTCAGGGGCGTACTCATCGGACTTTCTACCCTTGCAAGCTTTACAACGGTAATGCGGCTGGGCGGCTCTGTGGAAGTCTGCCGCACCTGTGCGCTGATAACTCTTGTGGTATCTCAGCTCATACACGTATTCGAGTGCCGCTCGGAAAGACGTTCCATATTCCGCATGAATCCCTTTGGCAATATGAAGCTTGTGGGAGCTGCTGCGGTGTCGTTTGCAGTATTGGCGGCGGCGGTTATGATACCTCAGTTACAGGTGGTATTCAGTACGGTAGCTCCCGATATTATCCAGCTTCTTGCAGCGATAGGATTCAGCATTGCAGTACCACTATTGGCGGCGTTTTTTTAGCGCTCATCAGTGAACGACGATGATGAGAATTGAGAATTAATGTGTCCGCTCACGCGGACGGATCGGAAAGCATTATCCACGCGCTGTTATAGTCCGAAGCTTATAGACAGAGCAGTATCGACCTTGTTCATGGAGTTAAGGTCAAGCTCACCCATTTTGTCTTTAAGACGGCGTTTGTCAATGGTTCGTATCTGTTCAAGCAGGACAATGCTGTCCTTTGCAAGACCGCACTTGTCAGCCTGCACCTCAATGTGGGTAGGCAGGTGGTTCTTGTCGCGCTGACTGGTTATAGCCGCCGCGATAACTGTGGGACTGTGTCTGTTGCCCACGTCGTTCTGAACTATAAGTACAGGTCTTATGCCGCCCTGTTCAGATCCTACTACAGGACTGAGGTCGGCGTAATATATTTCTCCTCTTCTGACTGACATAATAAAAATCTCCCGATATATAATGAATGTTTGTCGCTGTCTGTATTATTGCCTGTTATACAGCTTTTATTCATTATATGCTATCGGGAGATTTTTTGCCTATAGGGTTACAGTATAAGACCGATGATACCGCCAAGAAACAGAAGTATCAGAAAAAATATTCCGAAATTATCAGTCTGCACGGTCATTCTCCTTTCTTTTTTTGAAAAATCCGAATACAGCTTTTTCCGCAGCCTTTGCTATGACGAGCCTGTACACAACAGCCGAAATTATAACAGCTGCCGCATAGCTGAGCCATATAGCCTTTGTGGAGTAATCGAGGCTGAGACCTGCGTATTCGTCGATGGTCTTTATTGCGCACTGTATGGGGAAATGTACAAGGTATATCACTATGGACAGGCTTCCGAGATACGCAAGAGGGCGTATGCCGAGGAAAGTTCCCAGCCACGGTATGAACAGTGCGGCGAGTATGATCGCAGGAGCGATGCCGAGTATGAACGCCATACGGAAATCGCCCATGAATTCAGGCTTGAAACGCAGTACAAGATAGCTTATTATCACAGCTCCAAGACAAGCATAGCCAAGACGCTTATATCTGAATTTTTCTCTGTTCCTGTATATAGTGCAGAGTATCGCACCTATAAAGAATGATGCCATTCCGCGTCCCACAAGACTGTTCCACAGGGGATAGTCCACGCCCGAAAGAGTTATGGTCGTTCCCAGAAGAGCCGCTCCGAAGAACACATAACAGCCGTGACGTTCTTCTTTTACGCGGCTGAGTATAAGGTAGAACAGCAGATAGCACAGCATACATATGCTGATGCACCATGACGGCGCATCAAAAGACCATTCCTTTCCGAAGAAGCCGTCCTGCATTAGCAGGAGATTGTATATAAGGTGCTGTATGTCGAAGTTGCCGTATGCAAAGGTAGTTCCGCATTTAATGTAGTATGTCAGTTCAAGTGCGGCAGTCAGCAGGGTGAAGAACAGGAACGGGGGATATATCTTCCTCAGGCGCTTTACGATGAAATCGCGGAAGCTTATGGTGTGGGAGATTATTCTCTCCGAATAGCCAAGCATCATTCCGAAGCCCGACAGCATGAAGAATAACTCCACCATAAACGAGCCGTACTTGTATGACATCGGAAATACCGAAAAGAAAGGCGAACCGTTCTCAGGCTTGAAGTGCTGATAGTGCCAGAAGAAGGCAATGATACAAGCACCTATGCCCTTCATTCCGTCTATCGCGGAGAGATGTCCGCTGTTTTGCGAAGTTTGTTTTTCAGACATTTGTTTTCCTCTTTTTCAGTTGCTTAAATATGAATATTTCGATGATAGTTATGACAGTTCCCACTGCGTAGCACCATAAGTCTTCGGCGGCAAAGCTTGTGCCGATGATTATGCGGAGAAGATTATTTTCAATGCCGAGAAGGTCTGCGATATGGGCTTTTTGCAGAAATTCCACTATGAACGAGAACGCAAGTATACCGACAGCCACTGCATAGGAATTGAATTTCTTCGGTATAAATGAGCGGAACAGACAGTAAAGCACCCACATTACGATAACGTCGCCTACGTATGCGCGTATGAAGAAATTGAAATAGAACACGCCGATACAGACCTCAACGGCTACAAGCAGGACAAAACCGATAATATAAGGCAGACGCGCTTTCATTTTATCTCCTTTGCGAGGTCGGGGAATATCTCAAGGCTTCGTCTGAGTATGCCGTTCATGAGGGCGAGTGCTATTCCGTAGTTTGTGAACGGAACGTTCTGGTCTTCGGCGGATTTGCGGCGATATGTCATTTCGCGCTCGTTCAGCATACAGCCGCCGCAGTGTATCACAAGGCTGTAATCGGACAAGTCTTCGGGGAACTCACGTCCTGAGCTGAGGGCGATATTCAGAGTCTTGCCTGTATATTTTTTCAGCAGTGCAGGGAGCTTGACGCTTCCGATATCTCCGCACTGACGGTGGTGGGTACAGCCCTCGGAAATGAGAACGGTATCGCCGTCTTTGAGCTTTTTAATGGCAGATGCACCCTTTACGGCGGTTTCGAGAAATCCCTTATATCTTGCCATGAGTATTGAGAATGAGGTGAGGGGAACACTTTCGGGAACTATTTTGCTCACCATAGCGAATGCCTGACTGTCAGTGATGACCATTTTTGGCGGTTCAGAGAGCTTTGTGAGAGTTTCGGCAAGCTGATGCTCCTTAGTGAACACAGCCATTGCGTCAGCATCGAGTATATCGCGGAGAGTCTGTACCTGCGGAAGTATCATGCGTCCCTTAGGTGCAGCCGCGTCGATAGGTGTAACAAGAACGGTCATATCGCCTGCGCTGAGAAGGTCGCCGATTATACGCTTTTCCTCGGCAGGGAGCGTTGCAAGAGCGGCAATGCGCTCTTTTAGCTCATAGATATTTTCGCCCGTAAGTGCACTGACTTCAAATTCATTGTCCTGACAGACACGCTTTTCAGCAATGTCGGACTTGTTGTATACGGTCAGATAAGGGATAGCCTTTTCCCTGAAAATACCGATGAGCTGCTGTTCTGTGTCGGTAAGACCGACAGTGCCGTCAACAATGAGAACTGCGAGATCAGTGCGGTTGAGTATCTGTTTGGTCTTGCGTACTCTCAGTTCGCCAAGCATACCCTCATCGTCAAAGCCGGGGGTATCTATTATGACAACAGGACCGAGCGGCAGAAGCTCCATAGCCTTTGTGACGGGGTCTGTGGTAGTACCCTTTACATCTGAAACTACAGAAAGCTCCTGCCCTGTAACAGCGTTAACAACGCTGGATTTACCTGCATTTCTGCGTCCGAAGAAGCCTATGTGTATCCTCTCCGATGACGGTGTATCATTTAAACTCATATTTATCATTCCTCTGTATAGACGGACGGATTTCGCCCGATATTTGTATCATTTCTCGGCAAATGAAGCAAAGACCTTCATACATTCATCGCAGTACCAGCCTTCGCCGTGAAGTTTCAGATCTACGGTCTCTTTTTTGAGTTTATTGCCGTTTTCATCTTCGGGACACCATAGCATTGATGTAAAAAGCTGTGTTATACTGCCTCCGTTTTTTGCTTCGATAAAACCTTTACGGCATTCTTTTCCACATTCAGGACATTTCATAGTATATACTCCTTTTAATATTGAAATAATAGTAAAGCCGCAGAGCAGAAAAGCTCCACGGGTTTAGTATAGCATATTATATGTGATAAAGCAAGGGGACAGCCGTCGGATCTCAGTGATACGCAAAAGGACAAATATATGGGCGCACAGAAGTGCGCCCGAACCGTTAGCTTTGTATAGACGGCGGCTGACCGCCTGATTTTTGATATTTCACATTAATATCATAATGCAGATACTGTTGTCAGCAGTCCGCAGGATTTAGCGTTTTTTTATCTTTTTATTTGATGTAACAGCTGCTGTAATTCCGAATATACAAGTTATGCAGAATACAACCTGTGCGAGTATATAGCTTTTTGTGACTAATGTAAGTACAAGTCCTATTAAGCCTGCGATCGTTCCGATTAGAGCGATAATAAATAATAAATTTGCTTTCTTCATATTGTTTTCTCCTTATATCATAGTTTTGTGGTAAAGCTAACGGTTAAAGTACATTATAACTGTCAGCTTCTGCTTACGGATTTAAAAATCAAAAGAGCCGTATAGCAAAAGCTGTACGGCTCAATTATAACACGTTTTTACTAAAAAATCAATATTTGTGAAAAAATTTGTTTGCACATCTGACAAAGTGCGAAAATTGCGATAAAGACTCTGCGCTTATATTCTTGCTACGCCTGTGTCCTTTGCAGCCTGAGCAACAGCCTTTGCAACAGCCTGAGCAACTGTCTTGTCGAGAGCGCTTGGGATAATGTAATCAGCGCTGAGCTTGTCGTCAGTTACGAATGAAGCGATAGCCTTTGCAGCAGCTATCTTCATAGCGTCGTTGATATCGCTTGCACGAACATCGAGAGCTCCGCGGAAGATACCGGGGAATGCGAGAACGTTGTTTATCTGGTTAGGGAAGTCACTTCTTCCTGTACCAACAACAGCAGCACCTGCAGCCTTAGCTTCCTCAGGCATTATCTCAGGAGTCGGGTTAGCCATTGGGAAGAGGATAGGCTTGTCTGCCATAGACTTTACCATTTCGGGAGTTACGCAGCCGGGAGCTGAAACGCCGATAAATACGTCTGCGCCCTTGATAACTTCTTCGAGGCTTCCCTTTCTCATCTGCTTGTTTGTGATCTCAGCCATTTCGTCCTTCATTGGGTTCATGCCCTCAGGTCTGCCCTTGTAGATAGCGCCGTTTCTGTCGCAGAGAACAACGTCCTTGAGACCCATTGAGATGAGGAGCTTGATGATAGCGATACCTGCTGCACCTGCTCCGCTTGTTACGACTCTGATCTCGTCAAGCTTCTTGCCGACTACCTTGAGAGCGTTGAGCATAGCTGCAAGAGTAACAACAGCAGTACCGTGCTGGTCGTCGTGGAATATCGGGATATCACAGCACTCCTTGAGCTTCTTCTCTATCTCGAAGCAGCGGGGAGCAGAGATATCCTCAAGGTTTACGCCGCCGAATGAACCTGCAAGAAGACGAACTGTATTAACGATATCGTCAACTTCCTTGGAGCGTACACAGAGCGGAACTGCGTCAACATCGCCGAAAGCCTTGAAGAGTGCACACTTTCCTTCCATAACAGGCATACCTGCCTCAGGACCGATATCACCGAGACCGAGAACAGCTGTGCCGTCGGTAACTACTGCAACGAGGTTTGAGCGGCGTGTAAGCTCATAGCTCTTGTCAACGTCCTTCTGTATTTCGAGACAAGGCTGTGCAACACCGGGAGTATAAGCGAGTGAGAGGTCGTCTCTTGTTTCAAGGGGAGCACGGCAGATAACTTCGATCTTGCCCTGCCATTCGTAGTGTTTTTTAAGCGATTCTTCTGCGTAATTCATATTGGATTATCCTTTCGTTTTTTATGTATTAAAAAGCGGAGAACGATAAGGTTCTCCGCCGTGGATATGCGCTGTATGGCGGTTTCTCAGAACTGGATCTGATCGATAACGCTTCTGAGTGCCTTTGCACTTTCCTGAAGCTTTGCGATCTCCTTCTCATTGAGCTTAGGAGATACTTCCTTTTCGATGCCGTTGCTTCCGATAACACATGGAAGGCTGAGACATACATCATTGATACCGTATCTGTCATTTATCATAGTAGAAACCGTTATGATGTTCTTAGAGTCACGAAGAACAGTGTCACAGATCTTGTTTACGCTCATTGCGATAGCATAGAATGTAGCGCCCTTTCTCTTGATGACCTCAGCGCCTGCCTTGCGGACTTCATCGATGATCTCGTCTTCATCAATGTTAGCGTGATCCTGATCTGCGCAGTATTCCTCCATAGGAACACCTGCGATATTTGTGATAGACCACGGAATGAATGAAGAGTCGCCGTGCTCACCGAATACATAAGCGTGGATGCTGTTAGGGCTGAGACCTACATGGTCGGCAATGATGGAACGAAGTCTTGAAGTATCAAGAGCTGTACCCGAGCCGATAACCTGATTAGGCTTGAGGTCTGTACATTTGAGTATTGTATATGTAAGGATATCAACAGGATTGCTGACAACTACATAGATAGCATCAGGAGCATACTTAGCTACCTGCGGCATAACTTCCTTGATGATGTTTACATTGGTCTGTGCAAGGTCGAGACGAGTCTGACCGGGCTTTCTTGCAAGGCCGAGTGTTACAACTACGATATCAGAGTCCTTAGCGTCCTCGTAACCGCCGTCGAATACTTCAACATTCTCACCGAATGAAACACCCTGACGGATATCCATAGCTTCACCCTTTGCCTTAGCCTTGTTGATATCAACAAGAACGATATCGGAGCAAGTACCTGCCACAGCGAATGTATATGCAACAGAAGCGCCGACATTGCCTGCGCCGAGTATAGTTATCTTTGTTCCGTTTTTCTCAGCCATTATGTTAACCTCCATAAATCTCGGTATGCTCTGCCGTTATTTCATTTCTTTAGCACTTTGCAGAGCCATATGTATCTTTATTATAAACATAAAGGTAAAAAATATCAAGCAAAATCACGCCTTTCGTGCAAAAATCGTAAAATCGTACAAAAGCAATTGGCATTTAACAAAGTTTTTCCACTCTGCGGTTAATGAAAAGAAAATGTCAGACCAATTGATTAGCATAGGCTTACAAATGAATAATATTCGCGCAAACGTGAATATTTTTGAAAATAATGAATATTTATGCAAATACTCTTGACAATATTCCTGCTTGTAGTATAATAGTCTTATATTGCAAATCCGCGCAGCTTTATGCGGCGCTTAATATTCAGGAGGTAATAACAATGGTTAATAAGAAGGATATCAAAAAGGTAGTTCTTGCATATTCAGGCGGACTCGATACATCTATCATCATTCCGTGGCTCAAGGAAAACTACAACAACTGCGAAGTTATCGCTGTTTCAGGTGACGTAGGACAGGGCACAGAGCTTGACGGACTTGAGGAAAAGGCAATAAAGACAGGTGCTTCAAAGCTCATCATTGCTGACCTCAAGGAAGAGTTCATTCAGGACTATGTATATCCTACAGTACAGGCCGGCGCTATCTATGAGAACAGATATATGCTCGGTACTTCATTCGCTCGTCCTATCATTGCAAAGCGTATCGCTGAGATCGCACTTGCTGAGGGCGCAGATGCTATCTGCCACGGCTGTACAGGCAAGGGCAACGATCAGGTAAGATTTGAGCTTGCTATCAAGGCTTTCGCTCCTGAAATGGCTATCATCGCTCCTTGGAGAGAATGGGACATCAAGAGCCGTGACGAAGAGATCGACTACGCTGAGGCTCACAACATTCCTCTCAAGATAAACAGAGAGACAAACTACTCAAAGGACAAGAACATCTGGCACCTTTCACACGAAGGTCTCGACCTCGAAGATCCAGCAAACGAGCCACAGTATGAGAAGAAGGGCTTCCTCGAAATGGGCGTATCTCCTATCGACGCTCCTGACAAGCCAACATACATCACACTTCACTTTGAAAAGGGCGTTCCTACAATGCTGGACGGCAAGAAGCTCAACGGCGTTGAGATGGTATCTGCTCTTAACAAGCTCGGCGGCGAAAACGGTATCGGTCTTGCAGACCTCGTTGAGAACCGTCTTGTTGGTATGAAGTCAAGAGGCGTTTATGAGACTCCCGGCGGTGCTATCCTTTACCACGCACACGAAGTTCTCGAGACTATCACACTCGATAAGGAAACTGCACGTATCAAGCAGTATCTCGGCATAAAGTTCGCTGATATCGTTTACAACGGTCAGTGGTACACACCTCTCCGCGAAGCTCTCACAGCTTTCGTTGACAAGACACAGGAGAGAGTTACAGGCGATGTTAAGCTCAAGCTTTACAAGGGCAACATCATCAACGCAGGCGTAACTTCACCATACACACTCTATGATGAGGAAGTTGCTACATTCGATGAGGATGATGTTTACAACCAGGCTGACGCAGCAGGCTTCATCAACCTCTTCGGTCTCCCGATAAAGGTAAGGGCTCAGCTGGATAAGAAGAGAAACAACAAGTAATATCCTATGGGAAACTTTCTCTGGGTATTATACTGGCTCGTAGTTGCAGTGGTATTCATAGGTATTACTGCATATCTTGTCATGAATATCATCAATCTCAGAAAAAGCAGCATAAAAAGCTTTGAGGGAGAGCCTGTGGAAACAGACGCGACTGTTGACGATAAATCAAAGGTTTACTTCAAGACCATCAGAGCCGCCGATGCAAGGTCTTCCGAAAATATCACCACTCTTGTGCTCAGCTACAAGGTGGACGGCATCACTTTCACAAAAGAAGTGAAGCTCATTGACATACGTGAAAAGCTTAAAGCAGGCGATACTGTAAGGATAGTGTATGACAGCCTTGATGCAGGACACGCTCTCCTTGCCGACGGCAGCGAGACAACTTCCGCAAAAAACGGTATCAAATGGGCGTTCGGCTATTATGCTATGTTGTTTATAATCGGAGCATTCATGTTCTTCAAGATAGCTGCAACTGTTGAGTGAGCGGCTGTCTGAGAGAGCGTAAAACTTGAAAAATAACTATAAAAGTTTCAGGCAGGGGAGTCTCTCCTGCCTGTTACGATTTTAAATAAGCGAGTAGTAAGCAGTGAGTAGTGAGCAGAGTTTGCTGTGCTGCACTGTATTGTACTATTTACTGCTTACTACTCACTATGAGAAATGGAGATGATAATATGGTGAAAATAAGAGTCATGACCGTTGATGACTGGGACGGCGTAAATGAGTGCTGGACTGACCACGAGGGCACAAACCCAGTGGACGACAGCCCCGAGGGCTTTGCAAAGTACCTCAGGCGCAATCCCGCAACAAGCTTTGTTGCTGAGGACGGCGGCAGAATAATCGGTACTATCCTTGCAGGTCACGACGGACGAAGAGGTATTTTTCACCATGTTGTTGTCTTACCCGAATATCGCGGACAGGGTGTGGGAAAAATGCTTGTGGAAAGTGCTATGGACGCTCTGAGAAAAGAGGGCATACAGAAAGTATTGCTTGTGGTGTTCACCCACAATGACATCGGCAACGGCTTCTGGGAGCATATGGGCTTTACTGTGCGCGAAGACCTTTACTACCGAAATAAATACATCGAAATAGAATAAGCAGGAGAATAACAAATATGAGAAATTTAAAAAGCGTTCTTGCAGTTTTAGCAGCTATGGCACTTCTTGCAGGCTGCGGAGATAAAAAAACATCTGATACAAGCAGCACTACAGAAACAACTACAGCTGCAGCAGAAACCACCGAAGCAGTTATAGAAGCGACAACCGAAGAAGTTTCGGACGAGACAGACTACACCGAGCTTTCACAAAAGCTTGCAAAAGATCTTTCTGAGGGTAAAATAGATACGACTACAGCACTTTTTTCCGAAGCAACAAGAAAGCAGCTCACTGATGAAGCTATGAAACAGGTGCTTGAACAGATGAAGACACAGTTCGGTGAATTCAAGGAGTTAAAGGATACAAAAAAAGAAAACCAGATGGGTATGAATATTACAACTACCCGTATGGTGTATGAAAAAAGCGAACTTGACTTAATGATCGTTTTTAATAAGGAAGGCAAGATAGACGGTATATTGTTCCAGCCTGCACAGGACGAGGAGATAGTTCCTCAGGAGACAGATACCTATGTTGAGACTGCTGTAAAGGTGGGCGAGCATGAGCTTGATGGTATGCTCAATATGCCTAAGAACGCTGAAAAGCCGCCTCTGGTAATACTTATACAGGGTTCGGGTCAGCACAATATGAATGAAGGTCCTGGCGAAACTGCTACATTCGCACAGCTCTCAAAGGGATTTGCCGAGAGAGGCATTGCAACTCTCAGATACAACAAGAGATTTTTTCAGTATCCAGAGCTTGCCGGCGACGATGGCTTCAATATAGAAGAGGAAGTCCTTGAAGACGCTGATGCAGCTGTAAAGCTTGCACAGAGCTATGTTGACGAGGGCAAGGTAAGCGGCGTATACGTAATGGGTCACAGTCTCGGCGGCTGCGTTGCACCTGTTATCGCAAAGAGAAACAGTGAAGTAAAGGGTATCATCTCACTTGCAGGAACTCCGCGAAATCTTATAGAGATAGTCGTTGACCAGCTTACAGCTCAGATAAACGATGCCTCAGACGATGCGTCAAGCAGTATAATAAAGGAGAGCCTCGACACCGCTAAAGCAATGCTTGCAGGCGATACAAGCGGTAATCTTCTCGGAAGTCCGTATAGTTACTATGAGTCGCTGATTGATCTTGAAGTAGGCGAAACAGCAAAGGGACTTGATATACCGATGCTCTTCTTGCAGGGCAAGGACGATATACAGGTATATGCTGACAAGGATTATCCTCTCTGGCAGGAATACCTCGACGGCAAGGACAACTGTACTTTCAAGCTTTATGACGGACTCGGACATTTCTTTACTGATGACAACGATGTATTCGATAAGCAGGTAATGGACGACGCAGCAGAATTTATAAATAACTGCGCAAAATAAGTATAAGGAGCAAGAATTATGGCAGATATGATGTGGGCAGGAAGATTTTCAAAGCAGGTTGACGCAGGCGTGAATGCTTTCAATTCCTCCATTGCCTTTGACGGACGTATGTACAGGCATGATATACAGGGAAGCATCGCCCATGCGACGATGCTCGGTGACTGCGGAATAATCACCAGAGAGGACAGCCTGACTATTATCAGCGGACTGAAAGAAATCCTCGCTGATATCGACAGCGGCAAGCTTGAGCTTGACCCGAATGCGGAGGATATTCATATGTTTATCGA
>SFFP01000162.1 GCA_004556875.1 Ruminococcus flavefaciens | reverse complement strand
GATGATCTATATTTACGATGAAAACGGCAACTGTGTACTCTCAGATGCCGACTATAAAGATAAACCGAAAAAAGTCGTAAAAAACAGCGAAAGAATATCCGATGCGGAAATGAAAAGTCTTGACAGCCATGACTATCTCGATCTTGAAACAAAGAGCATATCTGCAAATGAACCGTATATGCTCTATGGAAGCTGTTTTTTCCTCAAAGGCTCGGGCGACATTGTGCCTATGCGAATGTACGCAAAGGTATACGGCAAATCAAACTCAATGAATTCATTCGTGCTGAAAACAGCTTTGCTCTATACCCTGCTTTGTGTCTTGAGCATAATCATACAGCTTTTGCTTATAAGGCGCAGATTTAACAAGCTATCGGAATATGAAACGATCTTCCGCAGGATCTCGGAACAGTATGCTAAGCGAGACTTCTCCGAAGCTATCCCCACAAATGTTCCCTATACCTCTTCCGAGATAGCTGACTATGTCAACGCTGTTGCCGCTGACGTTGCAAAAAGTGAAGAAACAAGCAAGACCTTTATCGCTAATGTTTCTCATGAGCTGAGAACGCCTATAACTACTATCGGCGGATTTGTTGACGGTATCCTTGACGGAACTATCCCTAAGGGCAGACAAAATGAATACCTTGTACTTGTATCAAAGGAGATAAAGCGTCTGCGCATACTTATATCATCCATGCTCAATATGTCAAGGTTTGAGACAGGTACTCTCAGACCGAATTTCCGCGACGTGAACCTTACAGAAATAGTTATCCAGACCGTTCTCATGTTTGAGAAAAAAATAGAGGATAAAAACCTCGAAGTTGAAGGTCTCGGAAGCGAGCGCATGACAGCAGAGGTAGACGCAGACCTGCTTCAGCAGGTTATCTATAATCTCGTGGAAAACGCTGTAAAATTCATAGACAACGGCGGTACACTTTCATTCCGCTTTGAACGTTCTGTAAACGGTATGTGCACCATAGGCATAAAGAATACCGGTGAAGGACTCAAAAATGACGAGATCACTCAGGTTTTTGACAGGTTTTATAAGACAGACTCTTCACGAGGCAAGGACACAACAGGTCTTGGTCTCGGACTTGCGATCTCGCGTAAGATCGTTCATCTCCACCACGGTCACATCGTTGTAAAGAGCGTGTACGGAGAATACACGGAATTTCTCATTCAGCTGCCCGAAAAACAGCCTAAAGCGAAAGGATAAACAATGGACGAAAGAGATAATATTTATGGTGCTGACAGCGGAGAAAATTCTTCTTCACAGCAGCCGTATACTCCTCAGCATGAAAGACCTGCCGCAGATCAAAGTGTCAACAGCGGTATGCCAAATACAGATCAGCGCTACGGTTATTCAAATAACACACCGCCGCCTCAGCGAAACCCTTACGGTCAGATGAGAGGAGGCTACTCTCAGCCGCAGAATAACTATAATAACGGTTATAACAACGGCTACGGACAGCGTCCGCAGCAAGGTATGTACGGTCAGCAGCCTAACTATAATCAGCCGCGCAGACCTGTATACGACCAGTTCATGTATGAACCGCTCGGCTTTGAAGAGCTTGATCGCTCACAGAACGGCAGCCCTGACCAGTTCGGAAACGGATTTGATCAGCCGCGCCGTCCAAAAGGACAATCAGCTGTACTGATACTGTTCGTTATCCTTGTTATAGTTTCTATACTCTTAGCTGTATTCGGTATCGTCTTTGATATCATGAACAGCGACAAGATCGTTGACAAGATCGGCTCTCCTAAGCAGGTCGTGCTGTATAAGGAGTCAAAGCCTGCTGGTGCTAATGACGAGGAAAAATACAAGGACGAAAGCGGCAGATATACGCCGGAAGGAGCTGCTGCTCTTGTTAAGCCTTCTATCGTTAAGATATACACCTATAAGAATTACGCCAACTTTACATCAAAGCATACCCTCGGAACAGGCTCCGGCATTGTCCTCAATGAGGACGGCTATATCGCTACAAATGCCCATGTTCTCGAAGCTGAGGGATATCACGTAGTCGAGACTGTTGACGGCATGACATACGACGCTAAGGTCATAGGCAGAGATGCAAAGACTGATATAGCCGTTGTAAAGATAAACGCTGAGGGACTCAAACCTGCTGTTCTCGGTAACTCAGATGAAGCTGTAGTCGGCGAACAGGTCATCGCTATCGGCAACCCAGCAAACCTTGCAAGCACCGTAACAGACGGTATCGTTTCCGCTGTAAACAGAAAGATAAGCAGTGACTCTACAGGCTTTGAAATGGACTGTATACAGACAAATGCCGATATAAGTCCCGGTAACTCAGGCGGTGCGCTTGTAAATATGTACGGTCAGGTAATAGGCATCACATCTTCAAAGTACGTAAGTGCAGAATTTGAAGGTCTCGGCTTTGCTATTACTATAAATGAAGCCACTCCTGTTATCGAAGAACTTATCAAAAACGGCTATGTGGGCGGACGCTTCAAGATAGGCATACAGCTCTATGACATGAGTTCACAGGGCAATATCGATAAAATACAGGAAGAGCTTGGTTTTGATCTTCCTAAAGACTTCAAGGGCGTTTACATCATCAAGATCGAAAAAGACTTTGATATCGCCAACACCGATCTCAAGGAAGGCGACTTTATCACCGCTATCAACGGCAAGACTGTAAGCACCTACCATGAGCTTTACGATACAATAAGCAGTCAGTATCAGGCAGGCGATAAAGTACCTGCTACCTGCGCCCACATTGATAAAGACGGAAATGTTTCATATTATGATATTGAATTCAAGCTTGTTGAAGATAAATCAGGCAATTATTGATCCCACAGCTTCTTAGGACGCTTTGAATTGACACCTGCAACTCCCCCTGCTGCTCCAAAAACGGACAGCAGGAGGAGCTTTTTTATTCCCACGGGGTGACCAATAACGATAATACCAATTGAAGAGATCACCGCATATATGAAAACACCGCAGAAAGTTCCGCAGAATAGTCCTTTTCTTCGCCTGTATTTGCCGTAAACAAAACCGCTGATATAAGCTCCCAGTGCAATTGCTCCGCCTGTAAGCGCCCTTGTCAGTCTGATATCCTTCAGCACAAAGAATATGAGTGTAGTCGATAATACTATCCCCGCTGCCATGCTGACCATGCCGAGTATAACAGACAGCATCATACTGAATACAGGGCTTGACCACAGGCTTTTCCTATGTCTGCGCATAAAAAACCTCCGCTTTCGAATTATTACTAATTCTATGCGGAGGTCTTATTATTTATTCGTCAGCTTTATCCTTTTTCTTTGACTTCTTATCATCGTCATCATCAACAACTGCTGCTGATTCAACTGTAGAAGACTGCTTTCCGGCAGCCTTTGCTTCCCTGATACGCTCAGCAGCCGTAACATTCTCTGTAATTGCCCAGTTCTTTATTCTGAGCTTGTGCTTAGCACCGCCTGTCTCAATAACGACTGTATCCTCGCCAACGCTTACTACGATACCAACGATACCGCCGCCTGTAACTACCTCATCACCGACCTGTAAGCTCTCCTGCATTTCTTTAAGCTCTTTGTCGCGCTTTTTCTGAGGTCTTATAGCCATAAAATAGAGCAATACGAACATTACAACAAGCATCAGAGGCATTGTAAGAAGGCTTCCCATGCTTGCCTGCTGCTGTCCGTTTGCATTGGCTGTCTGTTCAGCCGCCTCCTCAGCAAACGCGCTCATTGCTGTATATCCAGCCGCAACAGCTGTTGTTACACCAGCTGTAAGGGATACGATAAACTTTCTTATTTTCATATACTTATTCTCCAATCGTTTTGATTTGTATTTCATACGATGTATATTATATCATATCCAAGATTTTTTTTCAAGTACTTTCAGGCGATTTTCCGTATTTTTTTATTACCTGTAATACAGAAAAGCCGCTCCCTTTCGGGAACGGCTCTTTAGTTGAATATCTGCGATCAAACGAGCTTGATGATAGCCATCTCAGCAGCGTCTCCACGACGGGGACCGATCTTTACGATCTGTGTGTAACCACCGTTCTTATCAGCATACTTTGGAGCGATCTCGTCGAAAACCTTCTTTGCAACGGACTCCTTAGTGATGTATGAATATACCTGACGCTTGGAGTGCAGATCATCATTTTTACCGATAGTGATCATTTTTTCTGCAACTGCACGTACTTCCTTAGCTCTTGTTACGGTAGTTTCGATCTGACCGTTCTCAAGCAGGAAAGTTACCATGCCTCTGAGCATAGCCTTTCTATGATCAGATGTTCTGCCCAGCTTTCTTGTACCCGGCATTGTATTCACTCCTTTTTATAGTTGTGCGCTGTACGCACGTTTTATGGTTTATTCCTCTTCAGATGAGAGCTCAAAGCCCAGTGACTGGAGCTTTTCCTTAACCTCATCGAAGGACTTCTTTCCAAGGTTTCTAACCTTCATCATTTCTTCCTCTGACTTATTGATCAAGTCATCCACGGTATTGATTCCTGCACGCTTCAGACAATTGAATGAACGTACAGATAAGTCAAGATCCTCAATGGTCATCTCAAGGATTTTTTCCTT
>SFFP01000161.1 GCA_004556875.1 Ruminococcus flavefaciens | reverse complement strand
CACCGCCTCTGCCCACATTGAGAGCTGCAAGTGTACGCTCAGGGTACTTGTTTATAAGTGAAGCAAAATCGCTGTTATACTCACTGCACCACTCAAGCCAGCCGTCAAATACCTGCTGTGCAGGCATACGGCAGATAACATTCTTGGAGATATCACGGAGCTTGTCAAGGTCAACCAGTGCACCTGATACTGACATTTTCTCCAGTGTATACGGGAAATCATGGTAATCTGCCTCAGGATCAGCTATACGCCATTCCTCATAGTTTGAGTTGAGAAGAGTAAGCAGGAATTCCCAGATAGCGTCCTTGCTTATACCCTCCTGCTGATAGTATGAAAGTGCAAGCTCAGGGTCTTTACGCTTAGAAAGCTTACGCTTGCTTGCGCCGTCCATCTTCATAAGAGTTGCTGTGTGGCAGTAAACAGGCTGTTTCCAGCCGAGTGTGTTGAAAAGTTCAACGTGCATAGGCAGTGATGATATCCACTCCTCACCGCGGACTACGTGTGTAGAACGCATGAAGTGGTCGTCGATAACGTGTGCAAAGTGATAGGTCGGGATACCGTCGCTCTTTAAAAGAACGAAATCCATATTGTTTCTCGGCATTTCAAGCTTACCGCGGATAGCGTCCTCAACAGCGATAGTCTCGCCTGTCTCCTGTCCTCTGAAACGGAGGACCCACTCCTTGCCTGCCTCGATATTTGACTTTATATCATCAAGAGAAAGATCACGGCACTTTGCATACTTACCGTAAACTCCCGGATTTTCTTTGTTTGCTGTCTGCTGTTCACGGATAGACTCTATCTCCTCAGCTGTCATAAAGCATGGATAAGCAAGTCCTCTTTCTGTGAGAAGCTTTGCAAAAACGTGGTATATATCCTTACGCTGTCTCTGACGATAAGGACCATAGTTACCGTTATCGCCCTGTGCTGTAGCCCCTTCATCAAAGTGAACACCGAAATAGTCCATAGCATTGATAACAGTCTCAACAGCGCCCTCGACTTCACGCTTATTGTCTGTGTCCTCTATTCTAAGGTAGAAAACGCCGTTTGACTGATGAGAGATACGCTCGCCGATTATTGCATTATAGAGATTTCCGAGGTGTACAAATCCCGTGGGACTTGGTCCTATACGTGTAACACAAGCTCCCTCAGGAAGCTGTCTTTCGGGAAAACGAGCCTCGATATCATCAGGTGTCTCCTTGACATCGGGGAAGAGATATTCTGCAAGTGCCTTAAAATCCATATTATCAATCCTTTGTTAATTTTAAGCCTGTCCTGCGGACAGACAACATTTAATTCATTATATCACATTTTAATTGTAAAGTCAATTGCCGTGAATAATAAAAAAGGACTTCTCCAACACATATCAGACACTTTTAATGTCAAAATCAGCTGTCACTATTGAAAAATCTTTTGTTATGGTACATAATAATATCATAAACTTTTTCAGGAGGTGCAAAATGTATCGACACAGACGACAATGACACTTATGACCGCAACAAATAAACGGTTCGCAGCTGCATGGCCTTTGCGAACCGTTTTATTTTTATCCTTTAAGAAAGCGCACAAGCATATTCCATGTTATACAGTCCACACTTCCGCTTTCGGGGAGTCCGCAGCAATGCTGAAATACGCGGACTGCTTCTTCTGTATTTTTGTCATACTCACCGCACACGCTTATTTTCGGCATATTATCATACCACGCCGCGGCTTTCCACAGCATAGCCTGTATGATGTATATAAGTTCACCGCTGTCACCTATGACGGCACGGTAGTCTCTTGACGGAAAAGCATGATACGTCGCAGGTTCTCCTTCAAGGTAGTTCCTGTAAACTTTCGCTATCATGTTCCATGTTACAGGGTCAGTCTCACCTGTTATGGGAAGTCCGTATTCACGCTGAAAGGCTTCTACAGCCTTTACAGTATCTTCATTGTATTCGCCGCAGGGAAGCACTTGCGGAATACGTTTGTCAAATAGGGATATACCATAAAGATAACCTTGTAATTCACGGATATGTTCCTTTTTCTGTTCATCTGTGTATGGCATGGTTTCATCTCCTGTTCAATTTTTTTGAGATCAACATATATTATTTGATAGTATAACCCGGGTTCTGGTAGGGACGCTTGTCAAAGCCGTAGCGCAGGTCGGAGTAAACTCCTGCTATTCTGTCCCATGTGACCGCTCCGACTATTCCTGTCGGGTCAATGCCGAACTGCCGCTGAAAAGCCGTTACAGACTGACGGGTAAGCGGTCCGAAATAACCTGTATCACTTACCGCAGGAATATTTGGATAGCTCCTGTTGATATAGGTAAGATACTGCTGTATTATTTTTACCGAGTCGCCGCTTGCTCCCTCTCGCAGAACTGTGTTGGGATAAAGTGCAACATAGGTATACTGCGGCGGAACGCTCTCAACAATTCCCTGATATGCACGAAAAAGGTCATTTCGCGTAGCTCTGTCAACTACTCCGGTCTGCGCAAGTCCGAAAACCCTCTGGAATGACTTTACGGAACGCTCGGTCTGTTCCCCGAAATATCCTGTAACTTCCACAGGCATGACTGCTTCATAGTAAGCACCGATGACTGCAAGATAATACTGGAGCATACTGACCTCGATGCTCTGCATTCCTATGCGCAGTTCTTCCTTGAACTGCGGCGAAATCTCGTCAAACCGCAGTCCCTCTGAGTCAAGCTCAGCAAGCCGCTTTACACTTGTGTAGATATATGTTATCCTGTACCATGTTGCCGCATTGACTGTTCCTGTGACCTCTAAGCCGAATACCTGCTGAAACTTTCTGACGGCAGTTTCCGTAGCTGTGTCAAATATGCCGTCCGCCGCAGGTATCTTAGGTATGGCAGGAAAATTTCGTGATATGCGGTTCAGCCACACCTGTATGAACTTAACATCATTGCCGAAAGAGCCGTTTTTCAGCTCAGTATCGGGATATGACGGCATTGCTGTCTGAACAGGTGCATTCTTCACTATATCGATATTCTCACCGTAATAATATTGCAGTATCTCATACGGAGTCAGTCCGCGGTTGGCAAGCGTGACAGTCCCCCACTGTGAAAGTCCGTCACAGGTTGTAGTCGTTCCGTTGCAGAACGCCGTAAACAGCGGCTCAACGCTACACTGCCGCCTGACGTAATCGTTGAAAAGCTCGTCAACAAGGTGGCTTATATTCTCGAAATACTCCCGTCCGTTTATGAATTTCTGGTCAAACTGAGTTGTGGCAGTTATGTCAAAATCATATCCTCGTGAGCGATACCACTCGGTATAAATACGATTAAGAGCAAATGATACTATGGCGTAAATATTAGCTCGGAGCGCATTCTCAGGCCATGTAGGATATATTTCGCTTGATGCCACATTCTTGATATACGAAGCAAATCCGACAGTAACATCGGGAGCATTGGAATCGGGAGTCCCAAGATGTACGGTTATAGTCTCCGGGATAAATGGCGTGCCTGTTAGCATGACTCACTCCTTTCCGCCGCCGAAATTCGGCTCTGCATTGTAATATGTCACTGTCTCATCTGAACTGTTCATCATCAGTGGTACAGGTATAAGGTTGAAGTTCTGGATAGAGGTTATGCCCGAAAACACGGGAACATCAACGCTTCGCGCCTTGAAAAATCCATCTGCCGTAACTGTTATGTCATACAGATTGTAGGGACGTTCATCCGGCGAAGGTGCTTGTGAATGAACAAGGTCGGGCACAGGCAGAGTGAATTTCGGGGCAACTCCGCTCTCGTCCGTAAGTCCGGACGCAAGAACAAGTCTTTTTCCGTCAACTACAGCCGTAACAGACACAAGCGCTCCTTCAACCGCCGATGAGTCATCACCTGTACGAACATTCACCTGTATATAGCCTCTTTCACTGCCGAGAAGCTCATTGGCGTCATACTGCGGCGGTTCACTGTCCTGCGCTGAAGAAGTTCCGAGATCCGTATCAAGCTCTGACAGGTCAGGCTCAGGATAGCGGCTGTTGTAGTCCTCTTCCGTACCGTTTGAGTCCTCATCGGTATGCTCAGAATATACAGTATCATCGGGAGCTTTTTCATCTGTATCTTCTATCTTCTGAGGCTGTGGGTCATAATTATTGTCAGACTTATCATCGGGCGAAGTGCTTCTGCTGTAGAGCTTCATCATTTCCTGTTTATATTTTTCCATATCAAGATTGCCGTTATTCATAATATCTCCTCCTGTTAAAGCATATGCATGGCAGCAGGCATTTTATGCCGTGTGCTTGATATTTCAGTTATTATATGTTATAAGCGCAGAGCCTGCGCCCCCGTTTTCGCGGCAAAATTCTTATAAACATTAACTTTTATTCCGCGCATCTTGCTATTTCAAAGCTTTTATGTTATAAGCGGCGAGCCGCCGCACCCTTTTTCGCGGCGAAATTCTTACAAACATTAACTTTTATTCCGCGCATCTTGCTATTCCGAAGCTTTTATGTTATAATATGCGTTGGTTTATTACAACAATGTTTTATGAGATACTCGTTACAAAGGAGAAATATATGAAAAAAGAAAAAACAGTATCATCTGAGAAGAAAACTCT
>SFFP01000160.1 GCA_004556875.1 Ruminococcus flavefaciens | reverse complement strand
CTTCCAGAACCTTTGTAAAGACCTCGGGAAGTATTTTTGAATCGGCAACTATAAGCTGTGATTTGGTATCCATTTGAAATCACCTTTTTAATTGTAATCTTGAAAATAGTCCGTCAGTGGTGAACAATTGTACATTACATAATTACTATACCATTTTTTTTAGGATTTGTCAAGTCTAATTAATTGCGGTGAAAACGTAAAAAATTATATATCTTGCCAAAAAAATCCGCAGCCTGAGCTGCGGAAGAAATTATTTATCCAATTCACTTAGGAGCTTTTGTCTGTACATATATGCAGACTGCTCCTGTTTGTTTTCGCCAAAATGATAGTAAACGTGGTCTTTCAAAGCGTCAGGAAGATACTGCTGTCTGACATAATGGTTAGGAAAGTCGTGAGGATAGAGATAATGCTGTCCAACCACCTTTGCACCTTTGCCGTCAAAGTGAACATTTTGCAGATGGCGCGGAAAATCAAGTGCATCACAGCTTTTTATATCCTCAAGGGCAGCGTCTATAGCCATGCAGGCGCTGTTTGATTTCGGAGCAGTAGCCATGAGTATAATGGCTTCTGCGATAGGCAGTTTAGCTTCGGGAAGTCCCAGTTGTAAAGCGGAGTCAACACAAGCCTTTACAATAGGTACAGCCATAGGGTAGGCGAGACCTACGTCTTCAGAGGCTATACAAAGCATACGTCTGCACAGGGATATTATATCACCTGCAGCAATAAGACGTGCGGCATAGTGAAGAGCGGCATTTTCGTCAGAGCCGCGAACAGATTTATGGAAAGCTGAAAGTATATCATAGTGCTGGTCGCCGTCACGGTCATAACGCATATTGCTGCGCTGAGCGAGGATTTCGAGGGAGTCCTCTGTGATAGTGACCTTGCCGTCAGATGGTTCGCCGCATACAACAGCAAGTTCAGCGGTATTCATTGCTTTGCGCACATCTCCGCCGCAGCTGTAGGCGATTTTTGTGATTATATCGTCAGAAGTTTCTACTTCGTAACCGTTTTCCTCTGACATTATGCGAAATGCACGTTTAATGGCAGGTATCAGCTGTTCAGCGGTAACAGGCTTGAACTCAAAAACTGTGCTTCGGCTGATAACAGCGTTGTAAACGGCAAAATATGGATTTTCCGTAGTCGAAGCAATAAGAGTTATATCGCCGTTTTCAATGTATTCAAGGAGACTCTGCTGCTGTTTTTTGTTGAGGTACTGTATCTCGTCGAGATAGAGCAGTATGCCGTTCTCGCTGCCGAAAGTGCCGATATCAGCTACAACGTCCTTGATATCGGACAGTGAAGCATTAGTACCGTTGAGCTTATAAAGTGACATTCCGCAGTTTTCAGCGATAATGCGGGCGACAGTGGTTTTGCCCACGCCGGACGGACCGTAGAATATCATGTTCGGAACAGTACCGCTTTCGATTATGCGGCGTAAGGGCTTGCCTTCGGCGAGAATATGCTCCTGTCCGACAACATCGGCAAGAGTTTTAGGGCGTATTTTATCGGCTAATGGTGCAGACATAGTGTACCTCCTGTTAATAGTGTAAATCAGAATTTACTCAACAAATCCAGTTGCTGTTGATTGTTTTCTTCTTTCTTCTCGGAGAATAAAAAGCGTTCAGAATTACAACCTTGTTTATATAAAGTTTCTGCTGTTTCGTCCAACTTTGCAGAACCAAATGCATTATACTCTTCTTCTGAAATTTCGTAATATCTGTTATACCAAGCGACCCAAGTAACCGTACAAGCAAGGACATATTTATCTAATTCAGGAGAATAGCCAACGGAATAATATTTATCTCGGTTGATTTTTTCATTTTTTAGCTGCATACCAAATTTACTCCTAATAAATTTTGATCTATATAATTAATAAACGATAAAGAAAAGGACGGACAGCTTGTCCGTCCCTTAATGATTATTGATTACTTGTAAAGTGGGAACTTCTCGCAGATAGCGTTTACGCCTGCACGGATCTCGTCAGCCTTGTTCTCGAAATCTGTAGCGCAGAGGTAGATGTACTCAGCGATCTTTTCCATTTCCTCAACACCGAGACCTCTTGTAGTAACAGCAGGAGTACCGATTCTGATACCGCTTGTTACGAAAGGCTTCTCAGGGTCATTGTGGATAGCATTCTTGTTAACTGTGATATAAACCTCATCAAGTCTGCGCTCAAGCTCTTTACCTGTGATGTTGAAAGGACGGAGGTCAACCAGCATGAGGTGGTTGTCTGTACCTCCTGAAACGAGATTGAAGCCTCTCTTGAGGAGTCCGTCAGCAAGTGCCTTAGCGTTCTTTACTATTCTCTGCTGATAGTCCTTGAACTCAGGCTTGAGAGCTTCACCGAAGCATACAGCCTTAGCAGCGATAGTGTGCATAAGAGGACCGCCCTGTGTACCGGGGAAGATAGCAGAATTGATCTTCTTAGCGAGGAACTCGTTGTTTGTAAGAATAAGACCGCCTCTTGGTCCGCGGAGTGTCTTATGTGTAGTAGTTGTTGTGATATCAGCATATGGAACAGGTGACTCGTGGCAGCCTGCTGCAACAAGACCTGCAATATGAGCCATATCTACCATAAGGAGTGCGCCGACAGCTCTTGCGATCTCGGAAAGACGCTTGAAGTCGATAGCACGAGGATAAGCAGAAGCACCGGCAACGATAAGACGTGGCTTTGTTTTGTTAGCAAGCTTGTAAAGCTCGTCATAGTTGATAGTCTCTGTCTCGTCATCAAGACCGTATGAAACGAAATTGAAGTACTTACCCGAAAGATTTACAGGTGAGCCGTGTGTAAGGTGGCCGCCGTCAGCAAGGCTCATACCGAGAACTGTGTCTCCGGGCTGAAGAAGAGCAAAGTATACAGCTGTGTTAGCCTGTGCGCCTGAGTGCGGCTGAACGTTAGCATACTTAGCTCCGAAAAGCTTGCAGGCTCTCTCGATAGCGATTTGCTCTACCTCGTCAACACACTGACATCCGCCGTAATAACGCTTTCCGGGGTAACCCTCAGCGTATTTGTTAGTAAGAACACTTCCCATTGCAGCCATTACAGCAGGGGAAACGATATTTTCGCTTGCGATAAGCTCAAGATTTCTCTGCTGACGAGCAAGTTCCTTGCCCATAGCCTCGCCTACAGCAGGATCATAATTGCTTACGAAGCCGATTGAATCCATAAGATCGTTGTACATTATTAGCACTCCTTTAATAATTAGTGAATTTGCGCAAATGCATTACTTTATCATTATACATTAAATTCCTTAAAATTTCAATAGGAAACTCCAAAAAAATTAAAAAGCTGTGTTGTGCAGTGTGAAAATTATTTTTTTATTTCTCCTGTGTCATAGTTGATGACATCTTCCCAGTCGATGAAGTTCGGGTCTATGGAAGCGGATGCGTAGTATTTTAGAATAAGAGAAGCATCATGTGAGTCTAATTTACCGTTTAAGTCAACGTCAGCGAGCTTCATGAATTTTTCAGAAACTTCAGCATTCTGTGAAGCCGCCATGTTTGCATAAGTATTAAGTACTTTTGATGCATCTGCGGAATTGATGGTTCCGTCCTCGTTTACATCGCCAAGATCTCTGTAGCAGACAATATCGAATGAGCAGAGGGGTTTCTGGTCACCTATAGGATAGACCGAAACAGTAGCCTTGTCACCGCTTGCAAATGCTTCAGAAAGAGCAGATGGCTTTGCAATACAGGTCTCAGACACGTTTACAGTGCTTTCATTGACGATATAATTGCCGTTTTTGTCCTTTTGAGGAGTCTGTACGGATAATTTTATGGAAACGTCGAGACCTTTGAGAGAAACATTGCCCTTTGTTGAGAAGTATCTGTACTTCTGCGGAGTTTTGGTGAGTTTTATCTCAGCGGTTTTGGACAGAGCGTGTATTGTATAATCTGAATCGGCAAAATCGGGGTGGATATCCCATGAAGAAAAGTCCTGTTCTGTATGAACATCTAAATGCCTGTGCATAGAGCTTGTGTCGACGGAAGAGTAATTGATCGGATCGCCCTCTTCTACAGCAAGTGTAGTAAGTGTTTTTCCGTCAAAGTCAAGAAAAGATATGTGATATGTTTTTAATGTAGTGGGTTCCGTTGTAGGTTCAGCAGTTGTTGTTGTCGATGTGACAGTTGTTTTTGTATTTGAGGAAGCGGACGAAGCGGCTTCCGCAGCATTTTTTTCTGCGGCAGCTATGTTATCCGGATTTGCCGCAGCTGATAATGCCGCTATTGAAGCTCCGGATAAAAGCAGAACTGATACAGCAGCTGCCAGAGTGTTTTTTATCATTATAGTTCACCTAACCATTTCCAACGCAGAATAGTCTGCAATATTTTGAAAGTCTTTCGCATACTCGTGCATATTGTTTCATATTAAGTTTGCGGAGCATGAAATTGGCATATATAAAATCCTCTGTATCTTCGTCAAAGCCATAGATAGCAAAGAGTATGACCTCATCATCGGAAAGCCCTTTTGCTGCTTCTTCAGCCATTGACTGATACTCGTAGAAGTGCTCTTCAATATCGTCAAGTCTGTAAAATCCGTGATAAACAAAGTCAATATAGAGATCTATATCCATAAGAAACAGCTCCTGTATATTATTCCTTGTTCTTTTCAGAGGAGGT
>SFFP01000159.1 GCA_004556875.1 Ruminococcus flavefaciens | reverse complement strand
GGCAGGGAAGGAAAGTCCACATACAAGATACTGAAGAAGTACGGAAAGCAGTCGGCTATCGCCATTGCTGACCTTAATCCTGTTGACCGCAGTGCCAACGAACTTCCTGAGAATATTGAGCTTATCTGCGGCAAGGAGTATCAGCAGTGTCTTGACCGCTTTGACATGGTATTCAAAAGCCCCGGCATCGTCCTTGAAAAGCCTCTTTCGGAGATAGACAGCCTTATAACCTGCGAGACACAGGTGTTCTTTGAGGTCTATCGTGAACAGATAATCGGTATCACAGGTACTAAGGGCAAGAGCACAGTTACTTCCCTTATTTATCATGTTCTGAATGAGAGCGGAGTTGACTGCCGTATCGCAGGAAATATAGGTATACCTGTATTTGACATAGCCGAGGGCATGAACGATGATACTGTTGTAGTCTGCGAGCTTTCCTGCCATCAGCTTGAATATATGACAGTTTCTCCGAGATGTGCTGTATTCCTCAATCTCTATGAGGAGCACCTTGACCACTATGGCTCTATGGAGAATTACTACAACGCTAAGAAGAATATATATCTTCATCAGGACGTTTGTGATGTACTGTGGTGCAATTCCGAGATACTTACAGACGATATCCCGTCAATTGCCGTTACTGTTTCAAATACTGATGACAGTGCAGACGTTTATGTTGCTGACGGCATTGTCTATGACTCGGACGATGAGGAGTACGAGATACCTGTTGACAGGATAAAGCTCCTCGGTACACATAATCACTACAATATCGCTATTGCATGGGACGTATGCAAGGACAGAGTGGAAGAAGAGGACTTCACAGAGGCTCTTTGCAGCTTTGACCCTCTCGCTCACCGCCTTGAATATGTTAACACAGTCTGCGGTATCCGCTGGTATGACGACTCTATCTCAACTGCCTGCGCTACTGCGATATCAGCTTTACAGAGCGTTCCTAATGTGGGAACTATCCTTATAGGCGGAATGGACAGAGGTATCGACTATGCTCCACTTGTTGAGTTTCTTGCTGATTTTGATGTCAGAGTCATCTGCATGGAGGCTTCGGGCAGGCGTGTGTACGATATGATACAGACGAGAGAGGACTTTTCGGATAAGTCCCGTGTTCATTATGCTGACCACCTTGACGGTGCGGTAAAACTGGCTGCGGAGATAACTCCTGAGGGCATGAGCTGCGTAATGTCTCCTGCGGCTGCAAGCTACGGTATTTTCAAGAACTTTGAGGAGCGCGGTGACGCTTTCAAAAAGCTTGTAAACGAGCTTAGTAAATAGCAAGAAGTAAATAGTGAGTAGTAATTAGAAAGGGGCGGATATTATCCGCCCTTTTGGTATTTTATAAGAATTGTCATTTTACTTTTCATTTATCACTGATAACTAACCTCGGAAATGCTCCAATTATTGCCCACTGTTAACTTATATTGCTAAATTTTACGGAAACTCTTGCAATTCACCGCAAGCTATGATATAATATTAACGATGGGGTCACGAGCCCCGTAAATGAATTCTCAGGAGGAATTATAACTATGTTAACTTCAGCTACAGAAATGCTCCAGAAAGCAAGAGCAGGCAAATACGCAGTAGGTCAGTTCAATATCAATAACCTTGAGTGGACAAAGGCTATCCTTCTCACAGCTCAGGAGCTCAACAGCCCTGTTATCCTCGGTGTTTCTGAGGGCGCAGGCAAGTATATGTGCGGTTTCGAGACTGTTGCAGCTATGGTTGCAGCTATGGACAAGTCTCTCGGTATCACAGTTCCTGTTGCACTTCACCTTGACCACGGCTCATATGAGGCTTGCTACAAGTGCATCAAGGCTGGCTTTACATCAATCATGTTCGACGGTTCACACTTCCCGATCGACGAGAACGTTGCTAAGACAACTGAGCTCGTAAATGCTGCTCACAACCTCGGTCTTTCTATCGAAGCAGAGGTAGGCGCTATCGGCGGTGAAGAAGACGGCGTTATCGGTAAGGGTGAGTGTGCAGATCCTGCAGAGTGCAAGCAGATCGCTGATCTCGGCGTAGATTTCCTCGCAGCTGGTATCGGTAATATCCACGGTGTATATCCTGCAAACTGGGAAGGACTCAGCTTTGAGACTCTTGAGTCGATCAACAAGACAGTAGGCGATATGCCACTCGTACTCCACGGCGGTACAGGTATCCCTGACGACCAGATCACAAAGGCTATCTCACTCGGCGTTGCTAAGATCAACGTAAATACAGAGTGCCAGCTCGTATTTGCTGAGGCTACAAGAGGCTATGTTGAGGCTGGTAAGGACAAGCAGGGCAAGGGATTTGACCCAAGAAAGCTTCTCGCACCTGGCTTTGAGGCTATCAAGGCTAAGGTTAAGGAGAAGATGGAGCTTTTCGGAAGCGTTAACAAGGCTTGATCTGATAAATAAATACATAAAAAAGCCTGAGAGCATTTTGTTCTCAGGCTTTTTTCATATCTTTTCGCAGAATGATATTATTTCGTTGATACGCGGCGCAACAGCCTCCTTATACTCTATTGAGCATAATCCCAGACTGCCGCAGCATTCTATTTCAAGATGTCCGTAGAAATGTTCGATACTGCCGATTATCCGCTCACATTCTCTCATGTTCGGACCTGTTCGCAGAGCTACAGAGTATCCCTTTTTGCCTCTTTTTATAGCTGCGTGTGGTTCGTGTGTATTACACCAGGGAGTACACCTGTCGATGAACGCCTTGAACTGCCCCGGGATATCTGCCCAGTAGGAGGGGGCAACACAGACGATGATATCAGCGTTGTCAAATTCATTCATAATAATATCAATATCATCATGCTGTACACATTTTGCTGTGTAATGACAGCTTCTGCAGCCTTTACAAAAGCCAAAGCTGTAATCGTCTATACATACGCTTTTTGTGCTGAAGCGCTGAGAGAGCTGCTGTGAGATGATGTTTGTTATCTCTGCGGTAGCTCCGTTTCGTACAGGACTGCAATTGATGATAAGTGCATTCATAATTATACCTCCGCTCAATAAAATATAAGTAAGATTATAACATATAATTACGGAAATAGCAACAGACGCGGAGAGATATATGCCATTTTTTTATTTATGCCGCGAAAAAGGGGGCGCAGGCTCTGCGCTTATAACATATAATTACGGAAATAGCAATAGACGCGGAGAGGTATATGCGATTTTTTTATTTATGCCGCGAAAAAGGGGGCGCAGGCTCTGCGCTTATAACATAAAATGCCGTAAATAGCAAGGAACGCGGTGAAAGATGTGCCGTCTTTTTATTTATGCCGCGAACATGGGTGCGGCGGCTCGCCGCTTATAACATATAATTCAAAATAAAGCAACAGCCGCGGAGAAATATCACAGTATTTCCATTTTTATGCCGCGAAAAATGGTGTGCAATTCTGCTGTGAAACTACATAATATAAAAAAAGTCACTCCCGATGATCGGAAGTGACTTTTTTCAGCTGTTTATCATTGAAAATGGGTCGATAAATGCACCGTTGTGGGTGATTTCTATATGCAGGTGAGGTGGAAGGCTGCTTTCGATATCCGCAGAACCGCCTACAGTACCGATAACATCACCGCCGCTGAGTTTATCGCCCTCCTGCACAGCAAGGTCTGCACTGAGTCCGCAGTATCTTGTGATATACCCGTTTTGATGGTCAAGGACAAGAGTCACTCCCCACAGAGGGTCATTTTTTACAGCCATGACTTCTCCGCTGAAAACAGCATACACCTCAGCACCTGTTTCTGCGGCGATATCAGTACCGTTGTGGGTCTGCCATGAACCTGTTGTTTCGTTTTTTACAAGCTCTCCGCCGCTGAATGGAGCGATAATATTGCTTATATCTGCTAAAGGCGGCTTAACATCGGTCATAGTCGGCGCTTCGGTTTCTTCTGCTTCTGCCTGTACGGGTTCAGCAGGGGGGATATCAACGCTTATTTCTGCGGCAGGGATAGTCTCAGCAGGAGCGTCTGTAAATACAGGAATAGTCACCTGTGCAGTGGTTATTCTGTATGCAGGAGTTGTGGCCTTTGGTATGTTGGTGACAGGTCTGTCAACGGCAGCCTCCTGAACTATAGGCTTGTCGACAGACGGCATAGTCTCAGCTATTTTGTCGCCTTGTTTATGGGCAAAAAAGCAGGCAGCACCTATCATTACAGCACTGATACCAAGTGCGGCATAAAAGCCTTTAGAGCCTTTTCCATAATGTTTATCGGTCAGTTCATTTTTATTCACACTAACACCTCCGACCATATTATTGACATATGAGCGGAAAATATACATTTAAATGAAAAAGGCGCTCATAAAGAACGCCTTTTCGCTGTATTTTGCTGTGAATAGCTGTCCGCAGACATTTGTTTTATCGTTGTTCAAAGTGATATGTCAGTTATAATCAGGCTCTTGTGAAGCCTCTGATGCGAGAGTATTCGGGTCATATGCAGGTGTCGGCTCAGTGGGTACAGCGGCAGGATACTCTGTCCACGGCTGAACAGGCTGTGTCCACGGCTGCTGACTGTAAGGAGTTTCTGTGAGCGGCTCAGTTACAGGCTCATAGGTGACAGCTTCTGCAGCAGTAGTCGAAGTTGTTGACTCTGTAGTTGTAGTCGTAGTAGTTGTGGTAGTTGTAAGCTCAGGACGTATCTCCTCAGGGAGCTTCTGCTTTGTTG
>SFFP01000007.1 GCA_004556875.1 Ruminococcus flavefaciens | reverse complement strand
GATGATACTTAAAGCTTCGGCAGGCGATAATGATGACGACGGCAGAAGTATGCTCGGCTACGGTTATTCCGTATTAAAGGATAAATTTGACAAGCAGATCAATAGTATGTCAAAGCTTCATGATTACGACGATGACGGAAACTTGATCGAAACTACAAGCATTAACTCACATGGAATGAAAATAAATGTTCTTTCAAAGGAAGAGTTAGAGTCGCTCAAGAACTATATCCTTAACTGTGATACATACATTAATTCTTTAGATGCAGACGCATATTCAATTTGTTATGAAGAAGCAGGCGCTTACTTCCAGGGCGAAAAATCCGCAGAGGAAGCCGCAAAAATGATGCAGAACCGCATTTCTCTTATTGTAAGCGAGAAGAGCTAAGCTTGTTCATACTATCTAATATCACGCTTTTTTCATAATATTCTCTATATTTCAGTGGGAACGGCAGTCATAGAAATATGACTGCCGTTTTCCGTTATACAAAAAGAAACGGCATGAGATATTCTTCCCATGCCGTAATTCTTATTATCAATCTTTATTTTCCTGCGCTTGGATCAAGATTTGTGCGCTTTCCGAGGAGGAAGAGCTGTATCTCAAGAGCATCATTAGTTGTAACGCTCTTGTTTCCTGTTGTTACAGCACCTCTCTCAAGTCCGTCAAGTGTAATGTGATTTTTGTCTGTACCTGTAAGACCGTACTTATCTGGGTTTGCAAGGCTCTGCATTACGAGAACAACGTCTGACATATCAACTCCGCCGTCGCAGTTAGCGTCGCCCCATACAAATTCCTCAGTCTTAGGACCGTCATTCTGACCGTATGTTGTTCCGGGTGTTACAGAAGGAGTATCTGTGGTGGTAGAAGTTGTAACAGGCTTGTTTGTTGTAGTAGTTGATGTTGTAGTTGGCTTGCTTGTTGTAGTTGTTGAAGTAGTGGATGTTGTAGTTGGCTTGCTTGTAGTTGTTGTAGAAGTTGTAGAAGTAGTAGTTACAGGCTTTGTTGTAGTTGTAGTCTTGGAAGGCTCAACTATAACAGGAGTACCGCCGCCTGCCTTGCCGCCGTCAAGGTTGCTCTTTGCACCTGATGAATAGAATGCGTTGAGTGAAAGACCGTTGTCGCCGAGAGCTGTCTGGTGGTCAAGACCGATATACTTTCCTGCATCTGTCTGCCAGAGAGACTTTTCAAAGAGACTGTACTTGTTGTTATCCCAGTTCATGAATGTTGAATCGAGAAGTCCGCCTGTATCGCCTGAGTTAGGGTTGATACACCAGAATGTGTGGTTGATGTGATTGTTTATCATATAATCACGGAGGAGCTCCATCCACTTCTGGTTATCGCCCTTATCCATGTGACCGCCCCACTCACCAATGAGGAGAGGTGCGATGTCGTCCTTATTGATATATGCCCATGTTTCGTACCAGTAATCATCAAGGAGTGACTGAGTATCGAAATCCTTGGCAAACCATGACTGTGCATAGACTGACGGGCCGTAATCATGCGGCGAATAAACTATCTGAGTTGACTCAGGAAGTACAGGAAGGTCCTTTACGCCTCTGAGGTTTCCGCCCCACCATGCGCCATACCATTTCTCTTCGCCCGGCTGTGGGTTGAACTTATCAGCATCGTTCCAAGTTACGCCCTTGCCGATCATAGGAGACTGCTCAATACCCTCAACGAGAATAAGAGCGTGCGGATTTACAGCGAGAATTGACTTAGCGCACTCTTCTGCGGAGTATCTCCAGTTGTTCTTGTCTGTGGAATTGTCCCACTTAGCCATATTTGCAGGACACTCAGTACCGTTGTAGCCGCGCTTGCCGTGAGGCTCGTTCTTGAGGTCGTAAGCAATGATAGTATCATCGTTTGCATACTTCTTAGCAAGCCATGTGATAGAGTCCTTCCAGTCGTCCCAGGTTATCTTCTTCTTTGAGAAGTGACCTGTAGCCATACCGTCACAGTCCTCAGCTGTCGGCTCATAGTACCAGAGGTTATAGTTATGACCTGAGTTGTGTGAAGCAGGGCTGTGAACGTCAACGAGAGCCTTGATACCGTACTTCTTGCACTTCTGCATGATGATATCGAAGATAGCCATTGAGTCCTTGAGAGTCTTACCGTCAGCCTCAACGAACTCCTTGTTGATGTTGCCGTACTTACCTGCAGGAGTGATAGTTCCGTCCTCTCCTACCTCGTCCTTAGGAGGATTGTAGCTTGCCTGTACTGAACTTACAGGAAGCGGCTCGCCGTCCATCCATGAGAGCAGAAGCTCTGTAGAAATAGGGAAACGGATAATGTTGATACCGTGGTCTGCAACGCTCTTGAGCAGATCATCAACGTCTCTTGCATAGAGACCGTGAGGAACGTTTTCGGTACAGTTGAGACCGAACCAGTTAGCACCTGTGAGCCATACCTCATTGCCGTTCATGTCGTAAAGGCGGCTGCCCTTTGCGTGAAGCCAGTCGTCGCCTGTATCATCAGCAGCAGCGACCTTAGCGAGTGTGTCGGGCGCAGCTGTAGGAGCATAATATACAGCCCCTGTTACAGTCAGCGCAGCTGCGGCAGCAAATGCTGCCATTGATCTTAAGATCTTCATAGTATTATTCCCTCTCTGATTATAATTTACCGCGCCGCCCTCTCAGAAGCGGCGCGGCATAAACCTTATTTTACAGGCAGGCTCTTATATTTGCCGAGCAGATACATCTGTATAGCCTGCGCATCGAGTGTTGAAAGACCGTTTCCATTGCCTTCTACGTCACCATTGTCTGAACCCTCTTTGGTAAGGTGATGGGAGTCTGATCCCTGTAATCCATACTTATCAGGATTTGCAAGTGACTGCATTATGAGAACAGCGTCCGAGAGATCGACCTGACCGTCGCAATTAGCATCTCCGTACAAGCGATTACTGGCAGTCTCTTCAGAAGTTGTAGTAGTTGTTGCAACAGATGAAGTAGTTGTTGTAGTCGGAGCAGCAGAAGTAGTTATAGTCTCTATTGGCTGTTCTGCGTTTATTGTCTTGCCGCTTGAAGTCTTTCCGCCGTCAAGGTTGCTTCCCTCAGAAGCAGCATAATTTGCATAGAAATCGTTGAGTGAGATACCGTTCTTGCCCAGTGCTACCTGATGGTCAAGACCGATATACTTGCCGCTCTTCTGAGTCTGCCAGAGAGCTTCCTCAAAGAGCTCATACTTTGGCTCGTTCCATTTGATAGTAGTACCTGTACCCTGCTGGAAGCCGAGGCTGTCCCAGAGTCCGCCTGTATCGCCTGAGTTTGTATTAAGACACCAGAAAGTATGATTGATGTGATGTTTTATCATGTAGTCACGGAGAAGAGTCATCCATTTCTGATTTTCCTTGCCGTCCATATGACCGCCCCACTCGCCGATAAGCTCAGGAGCTATATCCTCTGCGTTGATGTATGCCCATGTGTCATACCAGTAGTCGTCAAGGAGTGTCTGCTCTGTGAAGTTCTTGTCGAACCATGTCTGAGCATAAACCGACGGACCGTAATCGTGAGGTGAGTATACTATCTGGGATGTACCCTGCTTCGGCTTGATAGGATTATCTCTTGCGCCGCGGAAGTTGCCTCCCCACCATGCACCGATATAAGGCGAATTTGTCTTTCTGTCAGGCATACCCCAGTAATCGCCTTCCTGAGCACCGCTCATTGACTGCTCAACGCCTTCAACAAGGATAAGAGCATGAGGATTTACATCAAGGATAGCCTCTGCGCACTTTGTAGCAGCATAAGCCCAGTTATTCTCGTCAGTAGAGCCGTCCCACTTAGCAGCAGCCTTGCCCTCAGGACCTTTTCCGTGAGGCTCGTTCTTGAGGTCGTAACCGATAAGTGTATCATCGTTCTTGTACTTGTCAGCAAGCCATACAAGTGAGTCTATCCACACATCTGTGGTAACTCCTGCCTTGCCGTACCAGAGGTTGTAGTTATGTCCTGAATTGTTTGCATCAGGGCTGTGGATATCAATGAAAGCCTTGATACCGTGCTCCTTGCACTTTTTCATCATTATGTCGAAGATCTGCATACTGTCCTTAGGTGATTTTCCGTCCTCAGCGCAGAAATCCACATTGATGGTGAATGACGGGTCTGTGTTGCAGGAGAAGCTGCCTACCTCATTTGGCTTGCCCTTCATCCATGAAACGATAAGCTCGGTAGAGATAGGAAAGCGGATAATGTTGATACCGCGGTCTGCTATCTCAGTGAGACAGTCGTCTGCATCAGCGCTCCAGAGGTAATGAGGAACGTTCTCGCCGCAGTTGAAACCGAACCAGTTTGCACCTGTGAGCCATACCTCGTTGCCGTTCATGTCGTAGAGTCGGCTGCCCTCTGCATGGAGCCAGTCGTCATTGTTTGTGTCGACAGCGTTTGCTGTCATGATCGTCTGACCAAGACAGGGTGCTGCGCCTGTCAGGGTCATTGCTGCAGCAGAAACCAACGCTGCAACAGAGCGTGTGAATTTTTTCATTTTATATTTCCCCTCTCATTGTACACTTTTCCAGTGTACTAATAATTACCTATATTGTAGCATTTCAGCACGCGAATGTCAATAGTTTTTGACGTTTCACGCGGATATACAGGCAAATTATAATGTGTTAACGAATTACTGAAAATAAAAAAATATTATGCCGCACTCTCTAAATAGAATAATCGCATGAGCGCGGCATAATCAGACACAAAATGTTATATTTCCAGCTTTATTTATCACGCAGTTCCTGTATTTTATCGCGTAAATACGCCGCGTGTTCAAATTCAAGCAGCTTTGCAGCATTTTTCATCTCTATAGTGAGTTTATCAATAAGATGCTGCTTTTCGGAAGCGGACATCTTCTTCTTTTTCGTTTTTTCCTCGACCTTGTTCTTTGAGGTTATTTCAAGCACATCACGGACTTCCTTGATGATAGTCTTAGGAACTATTCCGTGCTCCTCATTGAACGCCATCTGCAGTGAACGGCGGCGCTCGGTCTCAGTGATAGCTCTCTCCATAGAACCTGTAACGGAATCTGCATACATTATTACCTGTCCCTTGGCATTTCGCGCAGCTCTTCCTATGGTCTGGATAAGAGAAGTCTCACTTCTGAGGAAGCCCTCCTTGTCCGCATCAAGAATAGCAATAAGGCTTACCTCGGGGATATCAAGTCCTTCACGGAGAAGGTTGATACCCACAAGCACATCGAAAACGCCCTCTCGCAGGTCCTTGATTATCTCCATACGCTCTATGGTGTCGATATCGTGGTGGAGATAGCGTACCTTTACGCCAAGCTTTTCATAGTAAGAGGTAAGGTCCTCAGCCATTTTCTTTGTGAGAGTAGTAACAAGTACACGCTCATGACGCGCAGCTCTCTCGTTTATTTCAGAGAGCAGGTCGTCCACCTGTCCGTGGGTAGGCTTAACGATTATCTCAGGGTCAACAAGTCCTGTAGGACGTATGACCTGCTCAACGATGATATCGGTCTTTTCGCGCTCTATCTGTCCGGGAGTAGCGCTTACGTATATAGCCTGATGGATATGATCGTTGAACTCGTCAAAGTTAAGCGGACGGTTGTCCATAGCACTTGGAAGACGGAAACCATAGTCCACAAGGGTAGTCTTTCTTGCTCTGTCACCTGCGTACATTGCACGAACCTGCGGCAATGTAACATGGCTCTCGTCAACTATGAGGAGAAAATCCTCAGGGAAGTGGTCCATAAGAGTCTGCGGAGTGCTTCCTACCGGTCTGCCTGCAAGCACACGAGAGTAATTCTCAACTCCGCTACAATAGCCGACTTCACGAAGCATCTCCATGTCATAATGAGTACGCTGTTCGATACGCTGAGCCTCAATAAGCTTGTTGTTCTGCCGGAAGTAGTCTATGCGCTCAGCAAGCTCGCGGTCAAGCTCCTGCAATGCGGCTTCAAGCTTGTCATCACCAACTACATAATGAGAAGCAGGAAAAATAGCCGCGTGAGAGACTACAGCCTTAACTTCGCCTGTTACCACGTTTATCTCGGAGATACGGTCTATCTCGTCACCGAAATATTCAACTCTCACCGCTGTATCACTGGACATTGCAGGGAATATCTCCACAACATCGCCGCGGACTCTGAACCTGTTACGCTCAAAGGCGATATCATTTCGCTCATAACGTATCTTTACAAGCTCCTCAATAAGCTGGTCTCTCGGTTTTTCTGCGCCCTGACGTATGGAAACGCACATTGAGCGGTACTCCTCAGGACTTCCGAGTGAGTATATGCACGATACACTGGCAACAATGATAACGTCACGGCGCTCTGCAAGAGCAGTTGTGGCAGAGTGGCGGAGCTTGTCTATCTCGTCATTTATTGATGAGTCCTTTTCGATGTAGCTGTCGGTGCTCGGCACGTAGGCTTCGGGCTGATAGTAGTCGTAATATGATACGAAGTATTCCACAGCATTTTCGGGGAAGAATTCGCGGAACTCCGAGCATAACTGCGCCGCAAGTATCTTATTGTGGGCAAGTACAAGAGTAGGCTTGTTCACACGGGCGATGACATTAGCCATAGTGAAGGTCTTTCCCGAACCTGTAACGCCGAGGAGTATCTGCTCCTTTTTTCCAGACTGTATGCCGTTTACGAGTTTGTCTATAGCCTGCGGCTGATCGCCTGCAGGAGCATAGTTTGAACATAGCTTGAAGTGATCCATATAGTTCCTTTCTGAAAAAAGTGGTTGAACGTATGAAAGGGATTCCAAAGGGTTCACAACCCTTTGGCAGAGTCCAGAGGCAGCGCCTCTGGCAGGGTTCAAGGGGCAGCGCCCCTTAATTACGTCAGGCGCACCGCAAGGGTGAATTTCAAAAACAGTCTGGTGGACTGTTTTTGAAAGAGGGACGCCCTGCAAGTGAGGGCGTCCCTTGATAGTATCGAATAATTTCTTGTGCATGGGTTTATCCCATCGCCCGTCAGAAAAAGATATTTTCCAGTTTGCCGCTTAGCCTGAAATAGACATATATCGCACAGCCCATTATAACGCTTAACGGAACTCCGTATGCGACACGTATCCTGTAAGACTTTTCAAGTGTTCCCTCTTTTCGGCTAACAACGAAACGCTTTTCTGCAAGTCGTTCCTTTTCTCGATCACGTTTCCACATTCTGACAAGAATATAGCAAAGAATTGCCGCTATCAGTGCCACGATTATTACATCAATCACAGTATTTCCTTTCAATGCGGAACAGTAACGGGCGGCGAAAAGCCGCCCTACAGGTTTATATCTTTGTAATATCAACTAATTCAACATCGTTGATAGTTTTGCCCGATTCAAGCACCTTTACCAGCGACTTCGCCGTATCTACAGCTGTAAGACTGCATATTGAGCGCTCGATGGACTTTCTTCTCATTTTAACGCTGTCACGCTCAGGAAGTCGTCCCTTTGCAGATGTAGAGATAACATAGTGTATCTTTCCGCTGTCGAGGAGAGTCTCAACATTCGGCTCGCCGTCGGATATCTTGCGGACAAGGTTTGCCGCTATCATATTTCTGTGAAGAACGCTCTGTGTACCCGATGTTGCATACAATTCAAATCCCATCTGCTCGAATTTATCCGCAATAGGAAGTATCTCCCTCTTGTCGCTGTCACGGACTGAGATAAGCACACCGCCCTCACGCTTCAGGTCAAAGCCTGCGGCGATAAGTCCCTTGAGGAGAGCGTCCTCAAGATTTCTGCCGATACCGAGACACTCACCTGTTGACTTCATCTCAGGTCCGAGCATAGTATCAACGTCTGTAAGCTTCTCAAATGAGAATACAGGAACTTTTACTGCAACATAGTCACCAGCAGGATAGAGTCCGCTTTCGTAACCCATATCCTTTAATTTAGCGCCGAACATTATCTTTGTGGCGATATCGACCATAGGTATGCCAGTAACCTTGCCGATGTAAGGAACTGTTCTTGATGAACGGGGATTTACCTCGATAACAAATACCTCATGGTTATAAACAACGTACTGTATATTTACAAGACCGATAACATTGAGTTCCTTTGCGAGAAGTCTTGTGTACTCAACGATTATGCGCTTGATACGCTCTGAAAGGTGCTGTGCAGGATAGATAGAGATAGAGTCGCCCGAGTGAACGCCTGCACGCTCGATATGCTCCATGATACCGGGAATAAGGAAGTCCTCACCGTCGCAGATAGCATCTACCTCGACCTCAGTACCCATCATGTACTTGTCGATAAGTACGGGATTTTCGATATTGTGGCTCATAATGATGCCCATGTACTCCTTTACGTCAGCATCGGAGTGAGCAATTATCATGTTCTGACCGCCGAGAACATAGGACGGACGAAGAAGCACAGGATATCCCAGATCATTAGCCGCTGTAAGTGCTTCCTCAGTGTTCATTACAGTGTGTCCTGCAGGACGTGGGATACCGCACTTTTCAAGAACTTCATCGAAACGCTCTCTGTCCTCTGCGGCATCTATCATGTCAGCAGAAGTACCGAGGATACGCACGCCCATATCCGAGAGATAGCGTGTGAGCTTGATAGCTGTCTGTCCGCCGAACTGTACAACAACACCGTAGGGCTGTTCTGTTTCGATTATGGACTGAACGTCCTCCTTTGTAAGCGGATCGAAGTACAGTCTGTCACCTGTATCAAAGTCGGTTGAAACTGTCTCAGGGTTGTTGTTGCAGATAACAGCCTCATAACCGAGTTCTTTCAGTGTCCATACACAGTGTACCGAGCAGTAGTCAAACTCGATACCCTGTCCGATACGGATAGGACCGCTGCCGAAAACAATGACCTTCTTCTTGCCCTTGTCGGTGCGCTCGATGAACTGCTTCGCCTCGTTCTCATCATCAAATGTGGAGTAGAAATAAGGTGTCTCAGCCTTGAACTCACCTGCGCAGGTATCTACCATTTTGTATACCGCACTCTTGTGCTTCGGGCACTTCTGTCCCGAAATACGTTCTATAGTGCTGTCGAGATAGCCGTACTGCTTTGCGATGTCATACTTTTCCTCAGTAAGCTCTCCCTCAGCAAGCCATTTTTCAAGCTCAACGAGATTGAGAAGCTTATATAAGAACCAGTTGTCTATCATGGTTATCTCATGTATCTCTTCGGGAGTTATTCCGCGTTTGAGAGCCTCAAATACACAGAATGAACGCTCATCGTCGATAACGTGGAGCTTTTCGCGTATCTCCTCAGTCGAGAGCTTTGCAAACTTTTTGAGATTCATGGTATCCATACCCAGCTCGATAGAGCGGACAGCCTTCATCATAGCCTGCTCAAAGCTTGTACCGATAGCCATTACCTCGCCTGTAGCCTTCATCTGTGTGCCGAGAGTACGCTTTGCGTATACGAATTTATCGAATGCCCACTTCGGGAACTTGATTACAACATAATCAAGTGCAGGCTCAAAGCAGGCATAAGTCTTGCCTGTTACCTGATTGATTATCTCGTCAAGAGTGTAGCCGATGGCGATTTTAGCGGCTGTCTTTGCGATAGGATAGCCTGTAGCCTTAGAAGCCAGTGCAGATGAACGTGATACTCGTGGATTTACCTCGATAACAGCGTATTTGAAGCTTGTGGGGTGAAGTGCGAACTGACAGTTGCAGCCGCCCTCGACTTTAAGCTCCTTAATGATGTTGATAGCCGCTGTACGGAGCATCTGATACTCTCTGTCGCTGAGAGTTACAGCAGGTGCGATAACGATACTGTCGCCTGTGTGAACACCTACAGGGTCAAAGTTTTCCATAGAGCAGACTGTGATAACATTGCCCTTTGCATCACGGATAACTTCAAACTCTATTTCCTTCCAGCCGCTGATACACTTTTCAACAAGTATCTGTGTAATTGGTGAAAGGCGGAGTCCGTTTGTAGCGATATCACGAAGCTCTTCTTCATTCTGAGCTATACCGCCGCCTGTGCCGCCGAGTGTGAATGCAGGGCGGACAATTACAGGATAGTGTATCACCTGTGCAAAGTCAACAGCGTCCTCAACGGTCTCTACGACCTTTGATGGGATAACAGGCTCGCCTATTTTTTCCATAGTGTCCTTGAAAGCCTGTCTATCCTCAGCCTTGTGGATAGTCTCAGGGTCTGCGCCGAGAAGCTTTACATTGTGGCTTTCGAGGAAGCCTTCCTCTGCAAGCTGCATGGACAGTGTAAGACCTGTCTGACCACCGAGAGTCGAAAGCAGACTGTCAGGCTTTTCTATTTCTATGATACGCTTGATAACGTCAAGTGTAAGGGGTTCGATATAGACCTTGTCAGCCATAGCCTTATCGGTCATAATGGTCGCAGGATTTGAGTTTACGAGAACTACTTCAAGTCCTTCCTGTTTAAGTGCGCGGCAGGCCTGTGTGCCTGCGTAATCAAATTCGGCAGCCTGTCCGATAACGATAGGACCTGAGCCGATAACAAGTACCTTCTTTATATCACTTCTGAGTGGCATACTATTTACCTCCGAATATTTAGAATTGAGAATTTAGAATTGAAAAAATGAGAATTGCTGTGTCAGCTTTGCCGACTGATTTTTAATTCTCCATTCTCCATTCTCAATTCTCCATTGTTTTTACGAATTCGTCAAACAGATAAGATGTGTCCAGCGGTCCGCCGTGCGCTTCGGGGTGGAACTGAACTGTTCTGGCGTTGACTGAGGTATAGTGTATGCCCTCACAGGTCTTGTCGTTTGCGTTTATATGGGAAACATGACCGACTGACGGGTCAATGCTGTCACCTACAACTGCATAGCCGTGGTTCTGGCTGGTAACGTAGGTAAGTCCGCTTTCAAGGTCGATAACAGGCTGATTAGCACCTCTGTGACCGTATTTCAGCTTCTCGGTCTTTCCGCCGTTGGCAAGAGCCATGAGCTGATGTCCGAGACAGATACCGAATATCGGTATGCCAAGCTTCTGTATCTCCTTGATATTTTCGATTATTTCAACATTTTCGGCAGGGTCTCCGGGGCCGTTTGAGAACATGATACCGTCGGGAGCAAGCTCCTTTATCTCAGCCGCTGTAGTGTACGCAGGTACGACCACAACTTCACAGCCGCGCTTTAAAAGCTCCTGTCTGATATTGCGCTTATAGCCGAAATCGAACAGTGCCACGCGGAGCTTCTTTTCCTCAGGCTCATATGTAAGAGTTTCTGTGTTGGTAACTGCCTTTACAGCGTCCTTTACTGTGAAAGCGCGTACCTTTTCGAGAAGCTCTTCCTTCTTTGCATAAACGTCCTCGGTAGTAATAACGCCGTTCATAACTCCTACCTCACGGATTATACGTGTAAGGCGGCGAGTGTCGATGTTATTGATACCGACGATATTATGGTCTTTGAGGAAGTCGTTGATATTTCCCTCACAGCGGAAGTTTGAGGGAGCATTGCACCACTCCCTTACGATATAACCCGACACATAGGACTTTGCGGACTCGTTGTCCTGTGAGTTCACACCGTAGTTTCCGATAAGCGGAAAGGTCTGTGTGACTATCTGTCCGTAGTAGCTTGGGTCTGTGAGAGTCTCCTGATAGCCTGTAACTCCCGTGGTGAAAACAACTTCACCTATGACCGTGCCTTTTGCGCCAAAGCTTCTGCCCTCGAACACCTGTCCGTCAGCGAGCATAAGATAAGCTTTTTCGCCCATGTTGAATAATGACATTGTAAATTCCTCCTTGCGCAGAGCCTGCGCACCCTATCCATGCTGCCGCTCATATTCTCACGGCAGCTTATGTTTGCGGTGTATTATCTTTTGCTGAACGCCATTGTACAGCAAACAAGGTAACAATGATTTATATTAGGAAACGGAACGCCGTCCCCTGCTGTGCTGTACTTACTTCAAGTTAATATACTGGCAGATGTCATCTCTCATGCGGATAACTTCTCTTCTTGCAGCCTTTGCGAAGTCGCGCTCATCGCAGCCTTCCTTCTTGTACGCACACATAACTGCGCGTGAAGAGTTTACGATAGCTCCGAGACCGTTCTCGTCAAAGCCGCCCTTCAGACCTTCTGCTCCGCCGCCCTGTGCGCCGTAGCCGGGCACAAGGAACATTGTATGAGGAAGTCTCTTTCTCAGCTCTGTGAGCATTTCGGGATATGTAGCGCCTACAACTGCGCCTACTGCGGAATACCCGAACTTTCCGCGTGTATCTTCGCCCCACTTCTCGCACATATCGCCCATGCACTCATAGATAGTGCGTCCGTCAGCAAGCTTCATATCCTGAAGTTCACCCGATGAAGGGTTGGAAGTCTTAACAAGAACGAATATGCCCTTGTCACGGTCGCGGCAGACTTTGAGAAGAGGCTCGATACCGTCTGTGCCGAGATAGCCGTTTACTGTGAGAGCGTCAGCACCGAAGGCTTCGATATCGTTCTCACCCACAGATGTAACACCGAGGTGTGCATTGGAGTAAGCCTCCATAGTAGCACCGATGTCGTTGCGCTTGCCGTCTGTCATAACGAACATACCGTTGAGCTTTGCATAGCGGATAGTCTTTTCGAGAGTTCTGATACCGTAGTGACCGTACATCTCATAGTAAGCAGCCTGCGGCTTGATAGCAGGCACGATATCGTGTATCTCATCTATTATAGCCTGATTGAAGTCAAAAATCGCCTTTGCAGCAGCCTTTAATGTCCAGCCGTCGCTGTCGAGGTAGCGGCGCTGAATAAACTCAGGAACATATTCCAGCTTAGGGTCAAGACCTACCACTGTAGGGTTTTTGAGTTCGATTATCTTTTCAATGAGTCTGTCAAATGACATATCATTTCCTCCTTAATTATTTATCGTTTCTTGCATCAAAGCGTATCTCGCCCTTTGATATGGTAACGAGAGGCTTTCCTGTAAGCTCCATGCCCTTGAACACGGTATTATGTGACTTTGAGTGGAGCTTTTCGGGTTCAACTGTCCATTTTTTATTTATGTCAGCGATAAGCAGGTCAGCAGTGCTTCCCTCTTTTATCGCAGGAACATCAAGTCCAAGCAGCTTTCGCGGATTTACGCACATAAGCTCAACGACTCTGTGCAGGTCTATCTCGCCTGTGTGGTAGAGTGCTGTGAGAGTTGCTGCAAGTGAGGTCTCAAGTCCAACAACTCCGTTGGGAGCTTTTTCAAAATCTGCCTTTTCCTCAGCAGCGTGAGGAGCATGGTCTGTGATTATGCAGTCGATAGTGCCGTCCTTGACAGCCTCGATGATAGCCTTAACGTCATCGGGAGTTCTCAGCGGCGGATTCATGCGGTAATCCGCATCGCGCTTTTCAAGGAGCTTATCCGTCAGCATGAAGTAATGAGGAGCAGTCTCACAGGTGACTTTTACGCCCCTTGACTTTGCAAAGCGTATCATCGCTGCACAGCCCTCTGTGGAGACATGGCAGATATGTATACGCGCATTCACAGATGAGGCAAGTATCATCTCACGGGCAGTGATATAGTCCTCAGAAGCTCTGTCCATACCTTTAACGCCAAGCTTTTCAGAGGTCTCGCCCTTGTTCATGATACCGCCGTTTATTATACTCAGGTCCTCACAGTGTGAAGCCACGAGCAGTCCGTTTTCATTGGAAAGCTCCAGTGCCTTCCTCATCATCTCCGCATTCTCAACAGGTCTGCCGTCATCTGATATACATATGCAGCCTGCGGCTTTAAGAGCATCATAGTCGCAAAGACCGTTTCCGCTCATGCCGTTTGTTATGCAGCCGACGGGATACACCTCAACGCCTGTTCCCTCAGCCTTTTCGATAATATATCTTATGGTCTCGGGAGTATCGCAGGGCGGCTTTGTGTTAGGCATTGCAAGAACTCCTGTAACACCGCCTGCAAGCGCTGCCGCACAGCCTGTGAGAACGTCCTCTTTATAAGTAAAGCCGGGATCGCGGAAATGTACGTGCATATCAAATATAGAAGGCATGAGCACAAGACCTGTGCCGTCTATGACCTGATCGGCTTCTGCGGAGATATTCTCTCCGAGCTTTGCGATTTTACCGCCGCTGATGAGTACGTCTGTGGTCATATCCGTTTCGGTATCCACCGCGCGGATATTCTTGATAAGGATCTGAGACATAATTACCTCGCTTTCGTATTATGAATAGTGGTTCAGTATATGGCAACTCCGTCGCTGCCGTCGATCTCCATTGCAGAGACCTTTACCACCTCGCTGTGTGAGGTGGGAAGATTTTTGCCCACATAGTCGGGGCGTATGGGAAGTTCTCTGTGTCCGCGGTCTACAAGCACTGCAAGCTGTATATTACGCGGTCTGCCGCGCTTTATAAGAGCGTCTATGGCAGCGCGCGAGCTTCTTCCCGTAAATATAACGTCGTCAACGATGACTACGTTCTTGTCTGTTATATCGAAAGGAATATCGGTCTTTTCGTCCTCACCTGCCGAACGGCTGTCGTCGCGGTAGGGAGTTATATCAAGCGCACCGAAAGGCACATCGTTCTTTTCAAGCTCTGAGAGCTTAGCGGCGATGCGTCTGCCTATAGGGACTCCTCTCGAGAAAATACCCACGATACAGAGATCCTCCGTGCCCTTGTTATGCTCGATTATCTCATAGGAAATTCGTGCTATGGCGCGGTTGACCGCCTTATCGTCCATGATAATGCGTTTTGTCTCCATACAGGCTCTCCTTTCAAACAAAAAATGCTCCCCGCGCGGCAGGGAGCATACTTATAGTTATAGCTATATCATAGTACATAGTTATAGTATCAAAGAACGCGCCTTGCCGACCTCACGGGATCGGATTAAAGGGTAGTTTCCAAAGAACACATCTATTATACCACATACTCTCCGACTTGTCCAGTGATTTCAGCATTTTTATTATCAATTGACAAATTACCTGTATACTGATATAATAAAATATGTCTACAGACCTTTATATCAAAAACTTTCTGAAAAGGAGGTATATTATGCAATTTTGGTATTTATGGTTTATAATCATACTGTGCTGCTTTATAATACCTGCAAGCAACGCTCGAAGGATGAGGCAGATCAGAAGAGCAAGACACAATCGAAGAAAAAGATCAAACGGAGGCATCACCATGAATGAACTTATCAAAACTTTTATCGGCAAAAATGTAATAATATCAGGCGATTCTTCAGTTGCTGAGGGTACAATCACAAAGATCGAAGACAACTGGATAGAGGTAGAGGACAGAAAGGGCAAAAAACAGCTTGTAAACTGCGACTTTGTCAGCTGTATAGAGGAATATCCCCTCAAAAAGAAATAAAATACCGTATAAACGCTCCGAAAGCAGTCTTTTCACAGCTGTTTTCGGACTTTTTTTCACAAATCCCCCTTAAAAAAGTAAATGACAAATATTTCTCAGCAGCGTTGATTTATGATGTAAAATATGATATAATTATTTTATGAATTCATTTGGAGGTAATTTATGAGAATTCGTCATAAACCCTGGGCAAAGCCTGAGCTTGAAGCCTGCCCGTTTTATATACATGAACCGCAGAAGCAGATAGGTCACTGGTGCGACCTTTTCGACGACCCCGACAAGCCGCTGTATGTTGAGCTTGGCTGCGGCAAGGGCGGTTTCATATCGCAGGCAGCTCCTGCACATCCCGAAGTAAACTTCATTGCTATGGACATCAAAAACGAAATGCTGGTTCTCGCAAAACGCAAGCTTGAAGCCGCATATGCAGAGAAGAACGCTTCTCCCGACAATGTCCGCATAGCTATCCAGAATATCGAGCGCCTTGAGCTTGCATGGGATGAAAACGACCGCGCTGACCGTATCTATATCAACTTCTGCAACCCGTGGCCAAAGGCAAAGCACAAAAAGCGCCGCCTTACCCACACACGACAGCTTGTGAATTACAAGAAATTCCTCAGAGGCGAGCTTTGGTTCAAGACCGATGACGACGAGCTTTTTGAGGAGTCATTTGAATACTTTGAGGAAGCAGGCTATAAAATAAAGTATAAGACTTTCGACCTCCATGCAAAAAGTCCCTATGAAAATTTCGTGACCGAGCATGAGAAAATGTTCTCTGATGAGGGCAAAAAGATAAAATTCCTCATAGCTGAACCGATCAGGGAGGACTAATATGGAATTTCAGAAGGATCTCGGAATGATACATATCGAAGGCGGCTCTATGAAGACCGCAGGCAAGGGCAATCTCAGCGTTACAGAAGATGTGCCTCAGAATATCAGGACTAAGACCGATATAAAGAACGTTGCAAAGACTGCTGTAAAAGCGGCAGCACTCACAGGTCTCGTTCTGCTCAGACATAAGGCGAAGAAGAAAAAGAAATGACGCTTTGCGCCTGTATTTTTTCTTTCATGTGTATATCTTATCTTTTCCCCAAGACCACAATATCTTATGAAAGGAGCTTTTTAATGGATATCAAACAAACCGTCATCTCTCTCTCGGAGTCTCACGGTGCTTCGGGAAATGAAGAGAATGCCGCAGCTTTGGCTTTGTCTTTGCTGCGGGAATACTGTCCCGATGCCGCTGTCATAAACGGCAATGTTATCGGAAATTTCGGAATACACCGTGAAGACCTGCCGTCGCTGGTGCTTGATGCGCATATCGACCAGATAGGTTTTATCGTTACCAATATCACCGAAGAAGGATTTGTCAAAGTGGGCAATATCGGCGGCATTGACCGCAGACTTCTGCCTGCTCAGCCTGTCGTGATACACGGAAAGAGGGATATCAAGGGCGTTATATGCTCTGTTCCGCCTCATCTTTCAAACGGAAGCAGTAAAGTGCTCAGTATCGAGGATATCGCTATCGACACAGGTATGACAAGCGACGAGCTTTATCAGGTAATATCTCTCGGCGATACAGTCACATTTGATGTTTCCTGCCGTCAGCTTATAGGAGACCGTATCACAGGCGGCGCTCTCGATGACCGCTGCGGTGTTGCATCACTTCTCTATACCCTTGAACTCCTTCAGGGACAGCAAACCGCCTACAACGTTACCGTTATCTTCTCAACTCAGGAGGAGGTAGGTGAAAGAGGCACTAAAATAGGCGCTTTCACCATTGACCCCGATATCGCACTGGCTGTGGACGTGAGCTTCGCTTACGCTATAGGCGAAGATGAAAGCAAGTGCGGATATCTCGGAAAAGGTCCTATGATAGGACTTTCGCCCTCACTTTCAAGAGAAATAAGCGACAGCCTTATTGCGGCTGCCGAAAAAGCAGGTATCCCCTATCAGAAGGAAGTCATGAGCGGTCTGACATCAACAAACGCCGACCGCTATTCAGTGAACAAGTGCGGTGCTAAGACCTGCACCGTTTCCATACCGCTGAGAAATATGCACACGCCCGTTGAGGTCATCGACATCAGAGATGTTGAAATGACCGCTAAGCTTTTAGCTGAATTCATCAAGGAGGGCTGAACATGAATGAACTTCTTAAAGAACTCTGCCTGACAGACGGCATCTCAGGCGATGAAGGCGCTGTCCGTGACCTTATAATAAGCAAGATAAAGGGCGTATGCGAATACAGCATTGATAATCTCGGCAATCTTATATGCTTCAAAAAGGGCAGCAAAAAGCCTAAGAAAAAGCTTATGATATGCGCCCATATGGACGAGGTCGGCTTCATGGTCACCTATGTCCGCAGTGACGGTACGCTTTCATTTGGAAATGTGGGAGGCATTGACCCGTCAGTTGTCATCGGCAAGCAGGTTCGTGTGGGAAAGAACCGCATAAGCGGTGTTGTCGGCTCTACAGCCGTACATAATCTCAGCAAAGATGAGCGTGAAAAAGCTCCCGAAACCGACAAGCTTTACATAGATATCGGTGCTGAGAACAAGGAAGAAGCACTGAAATACGTTTCTCTCGGTGACTGTGTTTACTTTGACTCGGAATTTACCGAGCTGGGAAACGGACGCATAAAATCAAAGGCTATTGATGACCGCGCAGGCTGTGCAATGATGATACAGCTTCTTCACGAAAAGCTTGAATACGATACATATTTCGTTTTCAACGTTCAGGAAGAAATAGGTTTGAGAGGCTCTACTGTCTCTGCATTTTCTGTTGCTCCCGATTTTGCCATCGTCCTTGAAGCAACAACTGCCGCTGATATCGACGGAGTTTCAGGCGCAAAGCGCGTATGTACCCTCGGTGACGGTCCTGTCGTTTCCTTCATGGACAGAAGCACTATCTACGATAAGGAGCTTTATCAGCTTGCTTTTGATATCGCTACCTGTCAGACAAAGACCATGATAGCAGGCGGAAACGACTCAGGTGCTATACATATAAGCGGAAAAGGCGTGAGAACTATCGCTATCTCTGTTCCTTGCAGATATCTGCACTCCCCTTCGTCAGTCATCGAATTGTCTGACCTTGAAAGCTCTTACAAGCTTGTCAAAATTCTCTCCAGAAGGATACCCGAATTATGATAACACTTATCGAACACGAGCACGAACTTGACCGCGTACTGCTCAACAAGACCCTCTCAGGCAAGAAAATGCTTGCCTATATGAGAGCCTATGGTCCGAACTATGAGTTCTGCCGCTTTTATAAAATAACCGATGAAAGCGGTATAGGCTTCATGTTCATTATAAATTCCACACTGATAATATGCGGCGACGGAAATCTCGAACCAAACGAGGAGATAGACCTCTTCGTAAGTATGAACGTTCCATTCCGTATAGAGGGCGACCAGAAGATACTTGAGGGCATAAAGATACCCGAGAGATATCAGGTGCTCAACCGCACTATCTTTGAGCTTATCCCCGATGATACGCCCCTTGAAGCTATTGAGGAACACGTTGAATTCAACCCTAATCTCCCCGATGTCTACAAGATACTCAGCGAGGGATTTCCGAACATAGCAGATTTCTCACTTTGGTACACCGATACCTCTCACAGATGCCGTCATGGTATCAGCAGAGTTTTCACTTACCGCAACTCAACAACAGCTTCTGCTGTATTCGATATCGGCAGCACAGTCCTCATCGGACAGGTTGCTACAAACAAGGCCGCTCGCGGAAGAGGCTATGCACGAGAGTTTCTCAAATGGCTTGCAAAGTTTTTCAACGGACTTGGAAAACGTGCCTATCTGCTTGCACTTGATGTCCGCGTAAGCTTCTATACAGAAATAGGATTTCGCATCGCAGGACGCGAGATAGTCCTTGAACGTATCGACATCGAAAAGGACAGCGCCGCAAAAGGCCGTCTCGAAGAAAGATAAATACACAAACAGTGCAGCTGCGCAAAACAAAGCCGCTGCGCTGTTTTTTATGCAAAAAGTAAAGCGGATATACGCATAAAACGTATATCCGCTCTTTTTTCTGAGCACTATTAATAATCCTTTTTCTTGCCGCAGAGCTTGCAGACCTTGGATATGAGCTTGAAATCTCCGCCGCAGTAAACGCATTTTCCTGCTGTTTTACGGCTTGCAACTACAGTCTCATAGTATGCAGGGAAATTTGAAGCATTATCCGCAAGATTAGGCCATGATATGCTCTGGAGCTTCGGGCAGTCATTGAAACCGCCGCTCACCTTCTTCAGTGAAGCAGGCAATGTTATCTTTTCAAGATTTACACAGCCGCTGAAATCGCCTATAGATGATACTCCGTTAGGTACAGTGAATGCCCTCAGACCTGTACAGCCGCTGAAACCGTCAACACTCAGCACTCCCACAGGTATCTCGATATTATGCAGTGATACGCAATTCTGGAAAGCAGATGCGCCTATTGACTTGATAGTCCTCGGCAGGTCTATAGCAGAAAGTGCCGAGCAGTTTGCAAAGGTACATTCCTCGATAATGGAAACGCCCTCAGGTATGTTTATCTTTTCAAGTTTTTCACAGCCTGAGAATGCATATTTTCCGATAGTCGAAACATATTTCGGTATCACTATCTCCGTAAGATTTTTACAGCCTGAGAAAGCAAACGAACCGATACCTCCGATAGGTTCAGGAAGTTCAACGGAAACAAGACTTGAACAGTCTGCAAAGAGGCAGTCGGATATGTATCTCAGATGCGGCGGAACTACCACCGATTTAAGACTTGTACAGCCTCTGAATGCCCATATATCAATAGAATTGATACTGTCAGGCAGCTTTATCTCTTCAAGAGCAGTACAGCCTCTGAAAGCGTAGCCGCCTATCTCCTCCACCTTATCGTGAATGGTGATATTTTTCAGAGTCGTATTGTTTTCAAATACGTGTTTGCCTATTTTGCGTACTTCTCCGGGTATGGTAATATCAGCGGAGCTGCCCTTATAGGCAACAAGAACTCCGTCTGTTATCTCAAAATCAGAGCTGTGCTTCTTTACAGCCTTTACCTTCTTCGCAATATCCTTATGCTGAGCTTTATACTTGTATATTGCCTTTGAAACTATAAACGGTGTACTGCAGTGAGGACATACCCACGCATCCTTTGTGTTGTCAACTTCTACGGTCTTATCGCAGTTTGTGCAAATTGCATTTACATTAGCCATAAGATATCCCCCTCTTACGTCTTCATCAATGTCTGCGCAAATTCTTTATGATTTGAGGAATTCACGCTCCCCGAAAATAGTTCGGGGCAATAACCGCCATACTGCGGTTATTGAGTTTACATTTATTATAAAATAATTGTACCACGTACAGGCAGATATGTCAATAAACTAAGAGCAAATATCACAAAATATACAGAAGGGATTGCGCCCGTTTGTAATAAATGTATATACAGAAATAACAAAAGAGCCGCGTTTGCAGCTCTTCTGTGGACGTATTATTTTATTAAAGCATAGAAGCTCTCAGCTCTTCGCCGCTGAGCTTTGAAAGATAAGCAGGAGCAATATCAAAAGCTGTCTTGCAGCCTGTAGCACCCTCAGCGTGAAGTCTTGCAAGTGCTCTTGCATAGCAGATAAGAACGCTTGCTGTAAACTCAGGATTTGACTCAAGCTTGAGTGAATACTCTATCATCTGATGAGTCTTTTCGCCGTCGCCTGTGAGACCGCTTCTCATTACAAAGCCGCCGTGAGGCATCTTGTTGTGCTTAGCGTCGAACTCCTCTTCAGTGATGAAGTTTACAGTTGTATCGTACTCATCAAAATAGTTCTTCATAGTCTTGATATCATTCTCTATCTGAGCGAGGTCAGCCCCCTCCTCAGGAACTACCCAGCACTCTCTCAGGTGCTTCTGACGAGTTGTAAGCTCAGGCTGACTGCCGCTTCTTACAGCTTCCATAGCAGACTCTATCGGAACAGTATACTGGATACCTCTCTTAACGCCCTTTACGCGGCGGATAGCGTCTGAGTGCCCCTGGCTAACGCCCTTGCCCCAGAATGTATAGCTCTTGCCGTTTGGAAGGATAGACTCTGCATAAAGTCTGTTGAGTGAGAAAAGACCCGGATCCCAGCCAAGTGAGATGAAAGCAAGGTGTCCGTTTTCCTTAGCAGCCTTGTCAACGTTTGCAAAGTGCTCAGGGATCCTTGCGTGAGTATCAAAACTGTCGATAACATTGAAAAGCTTAGCCATAGCAGGTGTCTGCTGCGGAAGGTCTGTAGCGCTTCCTCCGCAGATTATCATAACGTCTATATCATTTGTCATTTTTTCAGCATCACTGATGCTGTATACCTTAGCACCCTTTGTAAGCGGGTTAATAGATGAAGGATCACGGCGAGTAAAGATGCCTGCAAGCTCCATGTCGTCATTCTGACGGATAGCAAGCTCAACGCCTCTGCCGAGGTTGCCATATCCTGCGATACCGATTCTGATTTTAGCCATTGTAAATTCCTCCTTTGAATTACTGTGCTCGCCATTGAACACAGTCTGATAATATTATAGCACCTTTTTTCGCAGTTGTAAAGATTTAAATCGGAATTTAACGTACAAATATGACCTCTTATCAATAAAAAAGCATTGACTATAAAGGCTTTTGGAGTTATAATATTTATATATTATTTTAAGGAGAATTTTATGAGACCTATATACAGGATCATCGCTGCAGCTGCGGCAGCTGCTGTCACTTTTTCCACATGGAGCTGTGGTAATAAAAAAACATCGGATAGTTCTGACACAAAAACAACATCTTCTTCATCAGAGACTTCTACAACCACTGAAAGCAGCGATGTGACCACAACTGCTTCTGAAACAAAGAAAACTGCTGCTGATGCCGTTTCAGCAACTACGAGTGCTGAGACTACTTCCACAGCTGCAACAACAGCCGCTGAGACAAAAAAGCCTGAAGAGCCTGCTGAAAAGCCAACGGAAGCTCCCAAAAAAGGCTTTGACAGCTGTATAGATGCAGCAAAAGCTTACTATAACGCATATCTGAGATCAGACGCAAACGCCGTATATGATATGTTCTGCTCTGAAGAAATTGATGGATATCACGCATTTCTCGCAAATTCAGACTATCTCGACGGACAAAATCCACAGGTAGTTTTCAAACGCTCAAATGTAGTAAGCGCTATAGAAAAGTCCATGAAGGCTATACACGACATCATGGCTGAAAAATCAGATGTGCCTGCTGATAAGTGGTCTGCTTCCATCAGTGAGGATCTCCTCAAGCCTACAGGCGAAAACGAGCTTAACGACTTCAACAAGACCCTCGGAACAAAATTCACAAGCGGTAATGACTGCGGCTATGTTTACTATAAGGACGGCAACGATGAACACGACTTCATCGGAAACGGCTGTGCATTCGTTGAGCTTGACGGAAGATGGTATCTCTCATACACTACCGTTATGAATGCCGAGCTTCTTACTTATATGGATATTTTCTGATTTTATCATTCACATCGGGAGGATAATTTTTTATGGATAATAAGACCCTCAACGATACCTCTAATGCTGTCAGACAGGTAATTGAAAGATTTGGTATCGAAATCCTTGTTGACCATAAACGCTTCTGCTCTGCTCTCGCTGATTTTGTGCCAAAGCTTTCAAAGGAAAACAAAGCATTCTTCGTGGCACTCAGCGAAAATATCGGAAGTATTTTCATACATGAAAACGAAGCTGTTATTTCGGGAACAAGAAAGTCCGAGGAAGTCATAAACCGTGCCGCTGCCGATATAAGCGAATATCTCAACGATGAAAAGGCTGACCTTGTTACGAGAAGTATCGCCATAGCTCTCGGCTGGCAGTCCATTGTCCCACAGGACTCGTCTGAAGACACCAATGACTCCGACTCTTACGGAAGCTCCGCTTCTCTTATCGAAGATCTTTTCAAACGCGCTCAGAACGGTGATAACGATGCCTGCTTCAATCTCGGCGAGCATTTCTTCTACGGACGAGGCGTAAAACAGGACTACGCAAAGGCAGTAAAATGGTATATCCTTTCCTCTGACCGCGGAGACTGCAGCTCACAGAAAAAGCTTGCTGACTGCTATTATCTCGGACAGGGTACTGACCGCAACGTTGCAAAGGCTGCTTACAGATACCAGCAGGCTGCAGAACAGGGCGATTATGATTCGCAGAAAGCTCTTATCAAATGTTATATGCTGGGCGGAACAGGTCTTCAATCTGACCCTGCAAAAGCCGAATACTTCTCAAAGAGATACAATATCCCTATAACTAAGGGAACTTCTGAGGATATTCTCAAAAATGCAATGGAGGGCGCTCCATATGCTCAGTTCAAGCTCGGAACCATGTATCTCCACGGTGTAGGTGTTGAAAGGTCGCCGCAGACTGCGATAACGTGGTTCAAAAAAGCCGCTGACCAGAACTACGCTCCCGCCCAGTTCAATCTTGGGGTATGCTATTATGCAGGAATAGGCGTTCAGCGTGACCGTGTAACAGCCGCTATGTATTACAGACAGGCTGCAGGCAGCGGTGATGCCGACGCTCTCAATAACCTTGCAGGCTGCTTTATGCGCGGTGAAGGCACATCAAAAGACCAGTCAAAGGCGGCAAGCTATTACCTCAAAGCTGCTGAGGCAGGTCACGCAAGAGCGCAGTACAATTACGGAGAGTGCTGCTTTAACGGTCTCGGAGTTCCGCAGAATTACAGAGAAGCAGTCAAGTGGTTTCAGGAGTCTGCCATACAGGGCGACCCTGACGGACAGTTCTCATACGGCTGGTGTCTGCGTGACGGCTTAGGCGTATTCAGAGATAATGCTCTTGCAAAGGAAATGTTCGAAAAAGCCTCATCACAGCGTCATACCGAAGCTATGAAGGCTCTTGGATACTGTTATGCCAACGGCACAGGTACTCCGCGAAACTATGCAACCGCTGCAAATATTTTCGCAAAGGCTGCCGCAAGCGGCGATACAGAAGCTGCAAAACTCCTTGTAGCCTGCTACAAATACGGCGGCGATTACCTCGCAGTTAATGAAGCAAAAGCGCATTACTATGCCGACCAGTACGGTCTCGATTATGATATGATATAATACAGGCTATATCAGCCATACGTCATCTAAAATATATAATATACAAGCAAAAGGACTTCCCACACGGAAAGTCCTTTTTGCTTTATGGAGGTTAAGAAAGGGATAAATCTTATATCATAGTGACGATATCCTTCTATTATCTTTTGAGCTTCATCCTGTGATATCATTGTAGATTTATCTGTAAATGGTTCTTCATTTGTATAATATGTGATAAGCTCATTATTCTCATCTAATCCGTCAGTAAATACGCAGTCTATAAGCCTGAGCGATCCTGTTTGTAATGAGACTCTGTAAAAGCTGCTGAATGTTACTGTAGCACTGCCCGTACCTTCGTTTCCAATAAATGCACCATGCTGCATCTGATCCTTTAGTCTGTCAGCAGTAGTATTTGTACAGATATAGTATCTGTTCCTTGCGCCTCCCGATGCAAGAAGAACTACCTCTTTATTGCTGTTGACAGTATAGATATTATATATAGTGCTCTCAAATGCAGGACCGCTGCCATTATCATAGTTTACGCCGATAAGAAGCTCCTGAACGCCGTCTTCATTAACATCATAGAATGCATATCCAACATTTAAATTTTCATAACTATTTCCTGCAATTATCAGTTCGGTTGAAATATCATCGCCATACTTTCTGCCGCTGGTATCCTGAGCTTTTATCATCTCGCCGTATTCCCTGATAATTTCAACATAGGTCTCATAGATAGGTGCTGTTGCGTCTCCGATCTGTGAGTTCTCTTCTATAGCTGCAAATACCTCTGCCTTCAGACTGTCCTCGGTCTGAACAGGTGTAGTTTCTGTTGGATTTTCAGATACAGCCTCTGTCTGGG
>SFFP01000158.1 GCA_004556875.1 Ruminococcus flavefaciens | reverse complement strand
CTTGAAACAATCAGACCGACAATCGCACGAACCTCTTATGAAAGCTACAATCGCTATATCACCAGGATCAAAAACTATTTTGACGAGCGTTATCCGCATCTTCTTCTTGGCAACCTGACAGCTTTACAGCTTCAGCAGTTCTATAACGATAAGTTCAACAGCGGTCTTTCGGGCAATTCGGTAAAGCATTACCATGCCAATATCCACAAAGCACTAAAATATGCTGTAAAAATGGATATGCTCGATGTAAACGTCGCAGATAAGGTTGAGCTGCCGAAAATCCAGAAGTTTGAAGCCAATTTCTACAACAAGGACGAGTTGGAACAGCTCTTTGAAGTATTCAAGGGCGATAGACTTGAACTTGTGGTACATATTGCAGCCTACTACGGACTTCGCAAGAGCGAGATTATTGGTTTGAAGTGGGATTCCGTCAACTTTGAGGAAAAGAAACTCACGGTTCGCCGTAAGGTTTCCAGCACTTATGGCGGCGGCAAAGAAATGATTTTTGTCGAAAATCAGCTTAAAACTGAGTCCAGTGTAAGAACTTTTCCCTTGATTCCTCATATTGAGCAGATGCTAATAGAACGCAAAACCCTTGAAGAATACTACTCGAAGCTCCTCGGTAAAGACTTTGACAGGGAATATGACGGCTTTGTGTGCCGTGACAACTTCGGTAAGCTGATTACGCCAAACTTTGTAACTACTCACTTCAAGTACATCATTAAGAAAAATAAGCTCAAACACATTCGATTCCATGATCTTCGTCATTCATGTGCCAGTCTGTTGCTGGCAAACGGAGTATCCATGAAGGCGATCCAGGAGTGGCTCGGACATTCAACATTTAATGTTACAGCCAATTTTTATAGTCACCTCGACTTTCATTCCAAAGTGGAGTCTGCGGAGACTATCGCCAAAGTGTTGGGTGGAGACAGTACAGATACGGAACAGGCTATCCATGATAAAGGTTCAGAGGACGAAAAAAATCGCAAGTCCTCAACCTGAGAACCTGCGATAATAGTGTGCCGATCGTCTACCCATTCTACCACGGCGGCATTATAAAAAAAGTAAAAAAGTTAATCAGGTCAACTTGACACGGGGGATAAAAATCTTTTGTGCTAAGACCAAAAATGAAAGTGAAATTGAAAAAAGCAGCGATTTTGGTAGAAAATTTGGTAGAAATCCGGTAGAAAAACGCTCATTCACAAGAAACTTTTCTACCAAATTAGTCAGAAAATAAGAAAAGAATGCCGTAAAATCGACATTCTTTCGATGGTGCCGCTAACCGGACTTGAACCGGTACGCTGTTGCCAGCGAGGGATTTTAAGTCCCTTGTGTCTGCCAATTCCACCACAGCGGCGTATTGGTCGAGGTGACAGGATTTGAACCTGCGGCCCCTACGTCCCGAACGTAGTACTCTACCAAACTGAGCCACACCTCGACAACATTAATATTATACATCAAATGAGCAGTTATGTCAAGTAAAAAACGTTATAAAATAATAATTTTTATTTTTTTACCAAACAAATTTACAAAATAAAAGAGCAGCCCGAAAGCTGCTCTTAAATATTACTTGATAACGATAGGCTCTGACCAGTAATCCTGATTGTAGATATCAGAGAAACGATAGAGGATATGGCAAGCGCCGCTTCCAACATCTGTATTGCTGATAGTCATATTATCTGTTACTGTTACCTGATCGCCGATGAAGTAGCTGTCCTGATACTCCATATCATAGCTGTAGTAGTCGCAAATAAAGTCAAGCTTGTCGCCGACATTGATCTCTGTGAGGTTCTTTGCAACTGCATCTGTCTCGCCGTCAACGTAATCTGTAGAAGCACCTGCGATAAAGCCGTCAGGATTTTCGTTGTTGAATACGATGATGAGGTTTACGCGCTCGCCGTTGAGAAGAGCAGGGACATAACCGGTGATAATAGTATCATTTCCGCTGTTTGTTGTATCAGTATGATAGTATGCAACAACGTTTCCGTTTATAGAGAGCCAGTTCTTTTCTGTGTCGGCGATAAGGTCACCATCATCTGTGAATGAGTAGATATTGTCAAGACCGAGATCAATATATCCTGTGCCGTCGTCATAGAACATATTGAGGTCAAGCTTGTGTACCATTTCCCACTGTGACTCAGCAAGCTTCATGGTATAAGTGCCGTTCTGCTCTTCCCATGTGAGCTTTGTAGCGTCGAAGTAGTGAGTTGAAAGGTATTCAGCAGTATCATCAACATCTGTGTCCTTCATGAACTCTGTATTTGAGTCGTCAAGACCTGCGATGCTTCTTCCGCCGCCGCCGAGGAAGCTTGAGAGAAGTGAGCCGATCATGTCAGAGCTTCCTGACGAACCTGATGAGCCGCCAAGACCAAACAGTGAGCCGAGTGCTGAACCTGTTCCGCCTGCTGCGATCTGACCGCCTGTTTCAAGCTTTGCGAACTGCTTGATACACTTTGAATACTCAGAGTCCATACCGATCTGATTGTATGTATTGCAGGCAGTATCAACGTAAGAAGTGCGCTGATATGGGAAGTAGATAGATACGCCATAAGCGTTGGTCATATTTGTAGAAGTTTTATTGTACTTTACAGCATTTTTAAGTGATGAAGCAAGAGCTTTGCCCTCTGCTGTACCAACATTTTCTGCAAGATTTACCAGATCGACCTGATCTATGCGTGTGCTTTCAGCGAATTCACGAGTAGAGTATCTTGCGTTTGAGATGTCCTTGTATTCATTTGCCGAGATCTTATTGCTTACAGATTTTGCGAAAGCATTGAGATCCTTAGGAACTGTATTTGAGAATTCAGCAAGGTCGATAACTGAAAGTGTAGTTTTCTGACCTCTGCACTTCTTAGCACACTCAGATACGAAATCATCAACGATATTCTTGCCGATATCAAGTGTAGACATAGAAGTATTGCTGCCGAGCTTTGTGAGCCAGTTTGTGTAATACCAGCCTATACCCGGTTCAGTTTCCTCGGAAGCGATGAGGTAGTCAGCGTGCTCGTTGAGCATGAGAGCTGTTTCGGCAGTAGCCATAAGGCAGGCATCGAAGCCGATAAAGTCAAACTTTACACCGCCGCTCTTGAGTGCCTGATTAACACCTGCAAGGCTCATAGAACCGCTGCTCTTGTTCTTTTCATCGTAGCCGTAGCCTGTAACAGATCCGCCGCCGTGATCCCAGAGGATAAGCTCGTTTCTGTTTGCAGGGAAGTTCTTAGAGCAGAACTGAATGAATGAAGCAAGGTTGTTAGGATCAGTCATTGCCTTAGAACCTGCGTCCTCAACAAGTCGTCCGATCTGACCGTTTTTGATCTGGTAGATCTGATTTACCTTGTTGCTTATTCCGCTTACATTCCACTTTGAACAGCCGCCTGTAAATACGATAACGTTTACGTTGTCGCCGTAGCTTGCTGCTCGCATTTCCTCCATATCGGAAGAAGCCATACCATATTTTGATTCAAGGTCAGTACCGCACATATATACCATTATGGTAACTACGTCCTGATTATTGCCCTTGATAACTGTACGCTTCTCACGAGAACCTGTTGCAACTGATGTGTCGACTGAGCTGTCGCTTGTCGCACTGCCTGAAGCGGTGTCCTCAGTGCTGAAGTCAAATCCTGATGGGACAGAGCCGATACTTTGTCCGCCGCTTCCGCCTGTCAGTGAGCCGAAAAGGTCACCGCCGCCGCCGTTTCCGCCGAACATTTTAAATAAAAAGAAACCGATTATAAGCAGAGTAACAAGTCCGCCGCCGCCTGCAGCTGCTCTTTTGGCACCGCCGCCGCCTCCGGTCGATCCGCCTGAATAGCTTCCTGAGCCAACAGGACCTGTACCGAGACCATCGCCTCGTCTGTGTGCTCCGCTGCCGCCAGAAGTGACGTTTTTACGTCTGCCCTGCGGTCTGTTCTGTTTAGGATCCATATTAACCTCCGTAATTTTCTCTTTAGCAGGACAAATTGACCCACTTTATATTATTTTACACACTTTCGCGCAGAATGTCAAGTTAAAAGCGGTTACAAATTGGTATTTTGTCAAAAAATAGAAGCAGCCGCAGGTGCGATCCTGCGGCTGAAGTTTCTTTATTGACCTATTATGATTTTCCTGAGGCGTACATTATCAAAGATATCTATAATGCCATCGCCGTTTACATCTGCTTTTTCACTGTCAATTACCTTTTCTGAGCCTAAAAGATACTTTTGAAGCATTACAAGATCAGAAACATTTACAGAGCCGTCATTGTTGATATCACCCTTGATAGGAGCACTTTCTTCGGGGATTATCGGTTCGAGAACGAATTTCTGACTTGCTGTGCCTGTGAATGTATTGATGTAAAGCTCTGCACTGTCATCAGTGCTGCTATTTATGATATCTGCGCAGTTTTTTCCTTGTGTCAGAGAATAACTGCCGTCGCTGTTGCAGATGACATTGAATTTCTGTGAGTCGATTCCTGTGTATTCGGTGAGTTCAAAGGAGTTTTCAGCGTTAACAGTAAGAGCTTTGCCGCGCATATCCTTTATTGAGTATGAACCGTCTGACTGCTTAGCAAATGTCCATATCTGATCATTGAGCGTAAAAGGCATATTGCCGTATATATCATGCTGAACGCTTAAACCAAAAGCATTGAACTGAACTATCTTTCCTTTCATATTGAACATATACAGACCGCTGTTGATATTTCTTACGGTATA
>SFFP01000157.1 GCA_004556875.1 Ruminococcus flavefaciens | reverse complement strand
CAAGATACTTGTTATAAAGTACGGCGGAAACGCTATGACCAACAAAGAGCTTAAAGACGCTGTTATGACAGATATCGTCCTTCTTTCACTGGTCGGCGTAAAGGTAGTGCTTGTACACGGCGGCGGTCCTGAGATAAGCGATATGCTCAAAAAGCTCAATATCGAGAGCCGTTTCGTAAACGGTCTGAGATACACAGACGACGCAACAGTTGACGTTGTAAAGATGGTGCTCTCAGGCAAGGTAAATAAAGAGCTTGTACAGCTACTTGCACAGCACAAGGGCAGCGCAGTAGGTCTTTGCGGTATTGACGGCGAGATGCTCATGGCTGAAAAGAAAAAGACCGATGACGGTCAGGATCTTGGCTGGGTAGGCGAGATAACAAAGGTAAACACAAAGCCTATCACAGACGCTCTTGCAAACGGAAATATCCCTGTTATCGCTACAGTTGCAACTGACGAAGAGGGAAATACATATAATATCAATGCAGATACAGCTGCTGCAAGAATAGCTGCTGAGCTTGGTGCTGAAAATCTTATCCTTATGACAGATATCGCAGGACTTCTCCGCGATAAGGACGATCCGTCAACACTTATCCCTGAGGTAAATGTAAGCGAAGTTCCTTTCCTCAAGAGACAGGGCATCATCTCAGGCGGCATGATACCGAAGATAGACTGCTGTGTGGAAGCTGTCAGACGCGGCGTAAGCAAGACTGTTATCATCGACGGAAGAGTTCCACATTCTATCCTTATTGAGATACTCTCAAATGAAGGAATAGGCACACAGTTTGTGTGATAAAACTTTCTTCTCGTAAAATAATTTACTTGTATACAAAAAATTTACTTCTATTACTTTTGGAAAGATTGATTTTGACTGCCTTTCAGCGTTATAATAATAATGTGTCTGAAAATTTATAAGTTTTGTCCAGGGCAGTCTGCATCAAGGAGGAAAATATGAATACTATAGATAAATTCAATTCTCATGTAATGCATTCTTACGGACGCTATCCCCTCGTTATGGAAAAGGGAAGCGGCAGACGCTGTAAGGACGAAAACGGCATGGAATACATCGATTTCGGAAGCGGCATCGGTACAAATTCTCTCGGCTATTGCGATGAAAAATGGGCTGACGCAGTTTGCGCTCAGGTAAGGACTCTCCAGCACAGCTCGAATTACTATTACACAAAGGTACAGGCTGATTTTGCCGAAAAGTTATGCGGCATATCGGGATATGATTCAGTATTCTTCTGCAACAGCGGTGCAGAAGCAAACGAGTGTGCTATAAAGGTGGCAAGGAAGTACAGCTTCGATAAATACGGCAAGGGCAGGCATACTATAATCACCCTTGTTAATTCCTTCCACGGAAGAACTATCGCAACGCTTTCCGCAACAGGACAGGATGTTTTCCATAACTACTTCTTTCCTTTCGTAGAAGGCTTCGTAAATGTGAACGCAAATGATATCAGTGACCTTAAGGCAAAGCTTGAGGACAAGACAGTCTGCGCGGTAATGCTGGAGTATATCCAGGGCGAGGGCGGCGTAAGGGCTCTCGATAAGGAATTCGTTGATGCAGTGTATGAGCTCTGTTCGGCTAAGGATATACTTGTTATTGCTGATGAGGTGCAGACAGGCGTGGGACGTACAGGAAAATTCCTTGCAGGCGACCATTTCGGCAAAAAGGCTGATATCACAACTCTTGCAAAGGGTATTGCAGGCGGAGTGCCTATGGGTGCTTGTCTCGTAAACAAGAAGTGCAGCGGAGTCCTGACAGCAGGCACTCACGGCTCTACTTTCGGCGGCAACCCTATTGCCTGCGCAGGTGGTCTTGCTGTTCTTGACAGGATCGAGAGCAGCGGTTTCCTCGATGAAGTTACAAAGAAGGGTGAACTTATCAGGAACGAGCTTAAAAATTGCAGCGAAGTTGAAGCGCTGAGCGGCATAGGTCTTATGGTCGGCATAAAGCTGAAGAACAAAGACGCTCATGATGTTGCGCAGAAGGCTCTTGACAGAGGACTTCTGTTGCTCACAGCAAAGGAAAAGGTAAGACTTCTCCCACCGCTTACAATATCTTACGATGAACTGAAGGAAGGATTGAAAATTCTGATAGAGATACTGGAGGAATGATTATGGAGCTGCAGGTAGTTGGAAATGGTTCAAAATATACCGTCGAAGACAAAAAAGGAAAAACTATCTATACAATAAAGAAAAAAAGCTTCAGTTCACGCTATAACCTTATGGACATGAGCAACTACAATCTCTATACACTTGTCCAGACAGGAGATGCGAAGAGACCTGCTTTTACTATAATACTGAACGACAATGTTTTTATGACAATGGAAATAACATCGCTGTTTCTTGACCCGACTATCAAGGCTAAGAACAAGAATATGAAATTTGACATTGTCAGCAAGGACAGAAAGGATTTCGACATTTTCCTTGACGGGTCAAATGTTGGACATATCCAGACTCTCGTAGGAGTAACGGGAGAGCTTCAGTATCATATAAACATCGAAAATACCGCCTTTGATGATTATATACCGCTGTTTGCGGTGGCTATAGACAAGGCGTTCGGAGAAATGAACAAGTCATGACAAAAATTTGAAAGGATAAAAATATGAAACACTTACTTAAAATGCTCGATCTCAGCACAGAAGAGATCATAGAGATCCTCAACCTTGCAGACCAGCTCAAGTACGAGCTGAAGCACGGTATCCCACATCCGCACCTCAAGGGCAAGACTCTTGGTATGATATTCCAGAAGGCTTCAACACGTACAAGAGTTTCGTTCGAGACAGGTATGTATCAGCTTGGCGGATATCCGCTGTTCCTCTCATCAAACGATCTACAGATCGGACGCGGTGAGCCTGTACAGGATACAGCGCGAGTTCTTTCACGTTACCTTGACGGAATTATGATCCGTACATTTGAGCAGAAGGAAGTAGAAGACCTTGCTCAGTATGGTTCTATCCCGATAATCAACGGACTTACAGATTTCTGTCACCCTTGTCAGGTTCTTGCTGACCTTATGACTATCCGCGAGTTCAAGGGCAGCTTTGACGGACTGAAGATGTGCTTTATCGGCGACGGAAACAATATGGCAAACTCACTTATCGTAGGCTGCCTCAAGGTAGGCATGAGCGTATCTATCGCTTGTCCTGACGATTATCAGCCTCCAAAGGAGATACTTGATTTTGCAAAGACATACGGCGATAAGTTCGAGATGACAAATTCTCCGAAGCAGGCTGCAAAGGACGCAGATGTGCTTATCACAGATGTATGGGCATCTATGGGTCAGGAAGGCGAAGCTGAAAAGCGTAAGAAGGCTTTCGCAGGCTATCAGATAAACGATGATCTTATGGCTCAGGCTCATGCAGACGCAATGGTTCTTCACTGTCTCCCTGCACACCGCGAGGAAGAGATCACAGAGAAGGTATTCGAGTCTCACGCAAAGGAGATATTCGAGGAAGCTGAGAACCGTCTCCACGCTCAGAAGGCTGTAATGGTAAAGCTCATGGCAAACTGAGTCGGTCTGACCGAAGCCGCGTAGAAACGTACATATATACAGGGGCGGATATTATCCGCCCTTTTTAATACATAATGGGATAAATGAAATATTGTCTTTTTATAAATGATATGGGGGTATCACGATGAAAAAAACAAGGGTAACATACACACCGCCTATAGTAATAGGCATAGCTCTCGCAGCAGCGGTATTAGTCATACTGGCAGGTACAACTTTGTTGGGAGAGATGGGCTTTGCAATAGGAGCATTCATTGGCTTGGTCATCTTTCTGTACTCTATTTGCTGCAAAACATATGTGGAGTACGGCGAAGGAAGCAAGATAAAGTGCAGATGTGCATTCTACAGGTGGGAAATAGACCTTGAAAGTGTAGACTCATTTGAGTATACTGTTAATGAGATAGTCGGAAGATACGGTTCGAGAGGATATTCGATGGATATTCGATTTAACCACAGCCAAAAGGGGGTTGGCGATTATTACAAGCTTAGCTCAATGATGGTAGATAAAGAAATGGAGAAAATGATGCGCAACGATGCTGACAAGCTTGAAATAATGAAGATATACAAGTACGCCGAGAGCTTATATCCCGATAAAGCGAAGGGGTATACTAAAAAAGACGGCATCAACGACTGAATATATGAGGTGAAAAATGAAATACATAATATGGGCGAGTATTGGAATTATCATCGCCTTAGCGGGACTTATTTATCTTGGAAAGCTTCTGCTTCTGAAGATAAAAGGCGTTGAGACAGTGGCGGAAGTAGTGAAGGTACGCGAAAAGCGTAAGGACAATTATGTCCATACCATGCGGTTCAGCAACGAAGAAAAGACCTATGAATTTGAGGATAAGGCAGGTTTTTCGCAGCCGCTCAGCATAGGTTCTAAGCATACGATAATCTATGACCCGAAAAATCCGCAGAATTTTGACTTTGCCGATCAGGTAAAAAAGAACCTTATAATAATAGGAGTTCTTGTGGCAATGGCGGTTCTATTCTCGGTGAGGTGGTTCTGGCTTGGCAAGCTTGGAACGTGATTGTAAAAGTTAACCAAAATACGTGAAAAATGATTTATATTCTTTTAGTTGACAATCCGATAAAAACCTGCTATAATAAATAAGTCGCCGCAAGGGAGACACGGAAGAGTAAGACTGCTGGCGCAGCGTGGGAAGTGTCTGAAAGCTGAGGGGTGACGAA
>SFFP01000156.1 GCA_004556875.1 Ruminococcus flavefaciens | reverse complement strand
CATTATCTATGTATGTACGATGGTATGTGCTACGCTTATTCTCGCTATATCAGGCTGGATATATAAAAACAAAAAGACCTCTATCGACGAAAAAGAGATCACAAAGGTCATAGAAAATCTTAACACGGAAATGATAATATGGTCGGATAATTTCTCTTACGTTTATATTAATAAGAAGCTCCGCGATCTTCTGGGCATAAGTTCAGAGAAATCCGATAAAAAAGAAGCTGTGTGGACTGCATTCGGCATAAACACCCCCGATGCAAGCGTCCTCGGAAAGATAGCAGGAAGCTACTCATACGAATCAAGCTTCAGAAATCCGCAGGGCAACCTTGTATCTATTGCATGGAGCACTTCACCTGTGAAAAAATACAAAAAGCAGTGGATCCACCTGAGTACAGGATTTAACCTTACCGAACTGAAGAAAATGCGTGTAAACCTTGCAAGTGCCAACGACTTCTTCAATTCTTCCATGGAGCTTGCCGAGATCGGACTTATTATGAGCACCGACAGAAAAATTTACCGTGCTTCTCCTGAGCTTGTGCGTATGCTCGGACTTCGTCACAGCACTGTCAATATCAACGAATTCCGTGCACTTGTTCACCCTAATGACAGGATACAGTTCGACGGCGCTATCCGCAACAGGGATATGTCGGAGATAAAGAATATCGAAATAAGACTGAGAAGTGCTGACGGCTCTTACCGCTGGTACTCCTACCGTTTTAAGTCTATCCCCGGCACAGGCAATACTCTTCCTCTCTTCGGCGGAGCTGTTATCGATGTCACTCAGGAACACGAAAAGGATATGCTCATTGAGCGTCTTGCTTACATTGATGAAGTAACAGAGATCGCTAACCGAAACAGACTTGTAAGTATGGGACATGAGATCTACGACTCATGTAAGATATTAAATTACTCGTTCTGGATGATAGTGCTTGATATTGACAGATTTCACATAATCAACGATACTATCGGCTATTCAAACGGTAATTACGTGCTGAAAAACTTTGCACACATACTTTATAAATTCGTTACACCGGGCGGTCTCGCAGCAAGAATAAGCGGTGACAATTTCGCACTTCTTCTCAGAGACTACGGCGATGACGAAATGCCGACACGTACTGTAAAGTCCATTCAGGAGGAATTCGCAAAGCTTGCAGTAGACGAGCTTGCTTCTATCAGCCTTACCTGTTCAGCAGGTTATTCAAAAATGCCTGAGGACGGCGAGTCATTCCTTGATGTTATGGAACACGCTGAGTTCGCACTCAAATCCAGCGACGGCACTCAGGGCAGCATATGCGGCTATGAGCCAAGTATGCACGACTCGATCATCGGCAACACTGAGCTTGAAAAATCTCTCGCTCTTGCTATTGACAATAACGAGCTGCAGCTCTATTACCAGCCTAAGATCGCGCTTTCAACAGGCAAGATCATGGGCGTTGAAGCTCTTATCCGCTGGATAAAGCCTGACGGAACCATAGTTACGCCTGACTCCTTCGTTCCTATCGCTGAAAGCACTCATCTTATCGGTAAGATCAGCGAATTCGTACTGAATGAAGGCTGCCGACAGAACAAACTCTGGCAGAAAATGGGTTATCCGAATATCGTTATGTCCATCAACTTTGCTTCCTCTGACTTCTATCAGAACGACCTTCGTGAAAAGGTCTTTGATGCTCTTGCAAAATCAGGTCTTGATCCTCAGTGGCTCGAGGTAGAGCTTACCGAAACTCTGGCTTTAAGCGATATCGACTTTGCTGTTAATCAGATGAATAAGCTCCGCGATCTTGGCGTAAAGCTTGCAATGGACGACTTCGGAACAGGCTATTCTTCACTGAGCTATCTGCAGATACTGCCTATAACTCTTTTGAAGCTGGACCGTTCATTTATCACTGATATCGAGCATGATAAGATCGCATATGAGATAGTTTCTGCGGTAATACGCATTGCTAAGTCAAAAAAGATCGAAACTATAGCAGAAGGTATCGAAGATACCGTTCAGGAGTCGATACTCAGAATGGCAGGCTGTGATTATGCACAGGGTTATCTCTACGGCAAGCCCATGCCTCCTGAGAAAATACAGGAATTCTTTGATATAAACGAAAAGAAGAGTCACAGCAGCAAGAAGAAATAACAGCTTTACAGGGATATTAAAAGCTGAAAAATTATAGCAAACGGAGGTCATTTAATATGAAAAGAAGAATAGGTATTCTGACAAGCGGCGGCGACTGTCCCGGTCTTAACGCAACTATACGCGGAGTGGCAAAGGCGTGCTATGAGCGCTTCGGCGAAGAAAATGTGGAGATCGTAGGTATTTCCAACGGTTATTACGGACTTATCAACAACCTCTGCAAGGATATGTCACCGTCAGCATTCTCGGGTATACTCACTCAGGGCGGCACTATCTTCGGCACTAAGCGCCAACCCTTCAAAATGATGCAGGTCATCGGTGAGGATAATATCGACAAGGTAAAAAATATGAAGGAGACCTACAAGAAGCAGAAGCTGGATTGTCTCCTGACTCTCGGCGGAAACGGTACTCACAAGACCTCCAAGCTGCTTTCCGATGAGGGACTTAATGTTATCGGACTCCCTAAAACTATCGACAACGATATCTACGGCACTGATGTGACCTTCGGTTTCCACACAGCGGTTGACATCGCAACTGATGTCCTTGACAGGCTCCATACAACAGCCGCAAGCCATTCGCGAGTTCTTCTCTGCGAAATAATGGGAAATAAAGCCGGCTGGCTCACTCTCAATGCAGGTATCGCAGGCGGAGCGGACGTTATAATAATCCCCGAAATCCCATACGATATCGACAAAATTTGTGATGCAGTAATGGCAAGAAGTGCTTCAGGCAAGACTTTCTCAATAGTTGCTGTTGCTGAGGGAGCTTTCGACATCAACGAAGCTAAAATGAAGAAGAAAGAGCGCGCAAAGAAGCGTGCAGAGGCAGGCATACTCACCGCCACAAGCCGCATCGCTGCTCAGATACAGTCAAATACAGGTCTTGAAGCAAGAGTATGCGTCCCCGGACATATGCTCAGAGGCGGCGCACCAAGTGCTTATGACCGCGTACTTTCCACACAGTTCGGCGTACACGCAGCTTACCTTATAGCAAAGGAACGCTATGGCAGAACCGTTGCAAAGATAGGCAATAAGATCACCTCAAACAAGCTTGAGGATATTGCAGGAAAGACCAAGTTCGTAGATACCGAAAACCACCTCGTTATCGCAGCCCGTGATATCGGCGTTTCTTTCGGAGATTGATTTTCAAAGGCAGGCTTCATGTCTGCCTTTTTTATACCTTATGTTATATATACAATTCGTAATATAGCCATTAAAAATTGATATGTCATTGACATTTTAGCTAAAATTCGTACATTCACCATGATTATGAACTGATTAAATAAGAAAAATATACTATAAATCAAAAAAAGCTATTCCCAAAACGCACAAAATGTGCTATAATATTTATATGTCTGTTCAGGAGGTATTAGAAATGTCAGAAATGGAACTTTACAGCCTCTGGTGTGAAAACGCCACCGAGGATCCCGATCTTCAGGCAGAACTTGCCGAGATAAAGGGAAATAATGATGCAATCAACGATAGATTTTACCGTGATCTCGAATTCGGTACTGGCGGTCTGAGAGGTGTTATCGGCGCAGGCACGAACCGCATGAACATATACACTGTAAGACGCGCTACACAGGGATTTGCTGATTATCTCAATCAGGAATACAATAACCCAAGCGTTGCTATCTCATTTGACAGCCGTATAAAGAGCGATGTTTTCTCAAAGGCTGCTGCTGAGGTACTTGCCGCAAATGGAATAAAGGTACATATCTACACCGAGCTTATGCCTACACCATGCCTTTCATGGGCTGTACGCGCACTCAAGTGCCAGGGCGGTATAATGGTGACAGCAAGCCACAATCCTGCTAAATACAACGGTTATAAGGTATACGGCGAGGACGGCTGCCAGATCACTCTCAGAGGTGCTGAGATCATTCTTGAAAAGATAAATTCACTTGATGTATTCAAAGATGTAAAGTCATCTGACTTTGAAGCAGAGTTAGCTAAGGGAAACATTTCTTACATAAGCAATGATGTTATCGAGGACTTCTACAAGCACGTTCTTGCAGAAGGAATAAATACAGATCTTTGCGCTTCAAGCGGACTCAAGGTCGTATATACTCCTCTCAACGGTACAGGAAACAAGCCTGTTCGTGAGATATTAAAGCGCATCGGAATCACAGATGTTACTGTAGTAAAGGAACAGGAAAATCCTGACGGCAATTTCACAACTTGTCCTTATCCGAACCCCGAGATCCGTGAAGCTCTTCAGGTCGGTCTCAGCTACTGCGATAAGGTAAAGCCTGATCTGCTTCTTGCTACAGACCCTGACTGTGACCGTGTAGGTATCGCAGTTCCTGACGGAAAGGGCGGCTATGCACTCTTCTCAGGAAATGAGGTAGGCGCTATGCTTCTTGAATATATCTGCCAGCAGCGTATCAAGAAGGGCACAATGCCAAAGAATCCTATCGCTGTAAAGACCATTGTTACTACAGATATCGTAAACCTTATCGGTAAGGAATACGGCGTTGAGATAATCAACGTTCTCACAGGCTTTAAGTTTATCGGCGAGCAGATCGGTCTCCTTGAGGCAAAGGGTCAAGAAAAGCGCTATATCTGGGGATTTGAGGAGAGCTACGGCTATCT
>SFFP01000155.1 GCA_004556875.1 Ruminococcus flavefaciens | reverse complement strand
ACTCCGCCTTTTTTAATAACAGACTTCATTGAAAATGCGAATGCTTCTCTCATAGCCGCATTAAGGTCAGTATAAGCAAGCTTGCGCATCTTGTCTACATCTTTATAGTCCCTTTCAGAAGAGATAAGATCGCCCATATAAACTATCTCTTCAAGTCTTGACATACCTGCTCTGCCTACAGTATGAAATCTAATTGAGTTGAGTATATCTATGTCCTCAACGCCGAATTCCTTTTTTACAAAATATGCTCCTGCAATACCATGCCAAAGTGAACGTGTTTCAAGCTCTTCTCTGCAAACGGTATAACCGCTGTCGAGGACGAGAGATTTCTGCTCATCATCGGGCATTTCCTTGCATATGTCGTGAAGAAGTCCTGCAAAATACGCCTTATCAGGGTCTTCACCGTATTTCTCAGCAAGCTTTCTGCACTCTGCCGCAACATTCATCGAATGAGTAAAGCGCTTTGCAGAAAGATGTGCTTTAAGATACTTCTTTTTTTCTTCGGGGTCATACAGCAATTTATCTTCACCTCTTACCGAATACAATCCCTTCAATCTTATATATTGTACTACATTTTTATCAAGATAGCAAGTAAAATCCTTATTTTTTGCAATTTTTTTTCTTACTTCCGTACTTGAGACTTCTGTCGGCTGCACCTCAGAGACCAGTATTTTACCGAATTTTCCGAGCTCTTTCGCTTTTTCCTTCAGTTCATCTATATCGCCGTTCTCACGGGAAACGACACAAAGTGTTACATCTGACAGGATATCCTCAAAGCGATACCATGTATCAAAGCTTAGAAGCATATCGCTTCCCACAAGCAGATACAGCTCATCATCGGGAAAATCTCTGCGGAAATGTTCCACAGTATATATGGTATAGCTCACACGGTCACTCTTTGTCTCATAATCACTTACAAAAAGGCGGTCATTGCCCTTGCAGGCAAGTCTCAGCATTTCAAGTCTGTCCTCATCGGGCGCATACTCTGCACTTGAGCGGTGCGGCGACTTCTTAGACGGAAGAAGAAACAGCCTGTCAAGTCCGAACTCTTTAACAGCCGTCTCCGCAAGATGTATATGTCCATTGTGTACGGGATTGAAGCTTCCGCCGTAAATACCTGTTTTCATTCTGCACCTCCGATTCTGTTTTTATGCTGTTTAACTGTCAAATTCTTCGATAATTTCTATCTTCCCGATTATGTTGCTGTTGAACTCGGAAAGCTCTTCCGCAGGTATCCAAAGCTCCTGATGATAGCTTTTTCCGACAGTCTGCACCTGATATCTGCGGCAGAATTCATCATTTACCTCAAAACGTGTAACAAAGCCTTTATGCTCGGCAGTATCTCTCACGTTCCATTTCTGAGCTATCTCAGCGGCATATTTTTCATTGAGAACAGGATAGAATATAGGCTGTTCGGGAAGTCTCGGCGGAAACTCTCTGTAGCCGCTTTCAGCTATAAGTTTAAGCTCTGCTTCGCCCACAGGTCTGTACAATATCATATTCTCACTCCTTTTCATTTCCACGGACGCTTACTGCCTGTCCAGCCCTTTGCTTTCCAGTAGTCCGCGTCAGCACGATTCCAGCCGCTGCGCTGAATAAGGCTCATTATCTTGAAAAAGCCTTTTGTTTTCAGCGGAACAGGCACTTTCCCCTGCCTTTTAAGTATCTTTTTTGCAATACTTTCAGCTTTGGCATTTATGCTGTCCTTAACATTAGGCTTTACGCTCTGCCAGTCAATCGCCGCAACAGCTTTCCCCAGCTTATAGGTCTGAGGTATTCCCCAGAAGAAGCAGCTGTCCGCCATATCCTTTAAGGCTGACTTAACACCTGCTCCCGCCGCTGTTGAAACGACTACCGCCTGCTTACTGAACATCTTCTCCTCGGGACGATGCGCCATCCAGCGCCAGCCATAGTGGTCAAGAAGCGCTTTCATCTGCCCAGTACAGTGATAAACATATACAGGCGATGTAAGTATGATAACGTCCGAGCTGTCGATAAGCTCGGTTATCGGCTTCAGCTTTGCAGCATGAGGACAGACCTCTGCACCTTTTCCGAAACATTTGGTACAGCCGCAGCAGAATTCATCAAAATCACGAGGCAGAAACACCTCGCTGATATTCTCAGACTTCGTAAGCTTTTCAGCCACGATACGTCCGATACTGTAAGTCGAGCCTTTATGGTTCGTACCGCTTATGATAGTGACTTTCATATACTTACTTAGCTTTTGGGATATTCTCTATTACAGGGTCTTTCTCGTTGCGCTTGAAAAGCACGAATTTGCTGCCTATTACCTGTACTACATCAGCTCCTGTCTGCTCAGCAACAGCTTCGGCAGCTTCCTTTGCAGTCCAGCCTGAGTTGTCAAGGACTCTCAGCTTTATAAGCTCTCTCTTGCGCAGCGCCTCTGCTATATCCTTGCACATAGCCTCTGTAACGCCGCCCTTTCCGACCTGATAAATAGTCTCATATGTTGAAGCAATACCGCGCAGGTACGCTCTCTGCTTGCTTGTTAACATTCAATCACCGTATCTTTCTTTAAGGAAGCTGTACAGCTCTTTCAGAGCCGCACCTCTGTGACTTATCTTATTCTTCTCATCGGCTGTAAGCTCAGCCATAGTTCTGTCACCGACCATGAAAACAGGGTCATAGCCAAAGCCGTTTGTACCTCTCTGCTCAAAACCGATACTGCCCTTGCATTCGCCTGACATGGTATGGCTGCCGTTTTCGTCGATGTAAGCGATAGTACATCTGAAAGCCGCTCCGCGCTTGTCGGCAGGTACATCTTTCAGCTCTTCAAGGAGCTTTGCACAGTGCTGTCCCTCTGGAGCATATCTTGCAGAATACACACCTGGTCCGCCGTCCATAGCGTCAACGCAGAGTCCGCTGTCGTCTGCAATAGTCGGCAGCTTTACAGTTTCGTATACGGCATTAGCCTTTATAAGTGCGTTTTCAGCAAAGGTCGCACCATTTTCCTCAGGGTCGCAGTTTGCTCCTGCTTCACGCTGTGAAAGGACTTCTATGCCCAGCGGAGCAAGTATCTCCCTTGCCTCGCGGAGCTTATTTGCGTTATTTGTAGCCATTACAAGCTGCTTAATCATTGTCCTTACCTCCGAAAAGTCTGCTGAAGAATCCGCGCTTTTTCTTCTTCTCAGGCTCAGGAGCAGACTCAGGCTCTTCCTCTTCTTCCTGTTCCTCTTCTTCCTCGTCCTCGGCTTCGTCTTCTGACTCTTCGTCCCCGGTAAATCCGCTTTCATCAGACTCATCTGACTCTTCCTCAGCATCATCGTCAGCAGCTGCAGCTTCGTACTCAGGCTCTTCTTCGTCTTCCTCTTCGTGCTCTTCAACTGCACCTACAGCGGTTATCTCGTTATCTTCCTCGTCAGACTCTTCTTCAAAGGACTCTTCTTCGTCCTCTTCCTCGTACTCGTATTCTTCCTCCTCTTCGTCTTCCTCATAAGGAACGAATGCGCCGTACTCATTGTAGTAACCCTTTACGCCGTCCACCTCAACTGTATTGTCGTCCTCGGTCTCGTCGTATTCTTCATCTTCATAGCCTTCTGCTTCTTCAGCTTCTGCAAGCTCTTCAAGCTGCTCAGGTGAAGCAAAGAGAGCGTCAACGAACATATTGCTGTCAAACGGCTGGAGATCGTCTATCTTTTCGCCCACACCGATAAGCTTTACAGGTATACCAAGCTCATTCTTTATGGAAATAACGATACCGCCCTTTGCTGTTCCGTCAAGCTTTGTGAGCACGATACCTGTTATAGGAGCTGTCTCGCTGAAAAGCTTTGCCTGATTTACAGCATTCTGTCCTGTTGTGGCATCAAGAACGAGAAGTATCTCGCGTGAGCACTCCCCTGCCTTGTTGTCGATGATACGGTTTATCTTTTTAAGCTCCTCCATAAGATTTTTCTTATTGTGGAGTCGTCCTGCTGTGTCAATAACAACAACATCGCATTCTCTTGCCTTTGCGGCTTCGAGAGCGTCATAAACTACAGCTCCCGGGTCAGAGCCTTCTGCGTGCTTTACTATATCAACACCTGCGCGCTCTGTCCATACCTCAAGCTGGTCAATGGCAGCTGCACGGAATGTATCAGCAGCAGCAACGAGGACTTTCTTGCCCTCCTGCTTGAACTGGTGACAGAGCTTACCGATAGTAGTGGTCTTACCTGCTCCGTTTACACCGATGACCATGATAACAGCAGGTGATACTGAAAGGTCAAGTCCTGTATCGTCGCCCATTATCTCAGCAATGACCTCATGGATAAGTCCCATTATCTCCTTAGGGTCTGTGATACCGCGCTCCTTTATTTTCTTGCGGAGTCTGTCGCATATCTCTTCAGATGTCTCGACACCGATATCGCTCATTATCATGGTTTCCTCAAGTTCCTCGAACAGTTCCTCGTCGATTTTCGTGAACGAGTTGAAAACTCTCTGGATACCGCCTATAAACGAGTCCTTGGTCTTTTTCAGACCGCTTGCAATTTTTGAAAATATACCCATATTAACCTCCGTAGTATCATGAGTTCAACAGTACGCGCCGTCTTTACGCATACACGCGAATAAAACCGCACTTACTGAATATCTGCAATGTCCTCCTGAAAATCCACCTGCTCCATTTTGAGGAGCTTTGAGATACCGTCCTCCTGCATTGTAACGCCGTAAAGGACGTTTGCCTCCTCCATTGCGCTGCGTCTGTGCGTTACGAGCACAAACTGCGTGGTA
>SFFP01000154.1 GCA_004556875.1 Ruminococcus flavefaciens | reverse complement strand
CTATCTCAGAAGTACGGCTTGTCACCATTATCACAGGAGTATCCGTTTCCCTGCGTATCTCTCTGAGAAGCTGTTCACCGTTAAGGTCAGGGATATTTATATCCATAAGTATAAGGTCGGGCTTTGCCGCCAGTATCTCAGCCTTTGAGTTTGAAAAATCCGTAAGGCATTCAGCTTCATAGCCAGAATTTCTGAGAAGCTCCGCAAGCTCATCTCTGATAGCCTTATCATCTTCTACAATATATATCCTGCTCATGTTAACCTCCGAATTTAGTGTGAAAAAAGTATATTACTGCCTCGAACATTATAAAGTATATCATAAAAGCTCAGAAATAGCAACAGACGCGGAGAAAGATATATCTTTTTTTTATGCCGCGAAAAAGGGGGCGCAGACTCTGCGCGTATATCATAAAAGCTCAGAAATATCAAGGCATGAGGACAACTTAAAATACCGCTGACAGCTAATAACTAAAAAAGAATTTCCTTTTCTTTATTGATTTTTTTCTGATGATGATGTATAATATATAATGACCATAAGTCATATTTTTACAAACTATCTCATAAACGATTATTAATAAGAGGAAAAAACTATGAAGAAAACACAGGTATATTCGGGAATAGGCAAGCTCCCCACAGGCAGGGCTTCAGATAATATCACAGAGGGCTGTATAGTACTTGAGGGCGGAGCATTCCGCGGAGTTTATACTTCAGGAGTCCTTGATGCTCTCATGGAAGAGGACATAAATATGCGCTGTACCGTAGGCGTTTCCGCAGGTGCGCTCAACGGTGTCAACTATGTATCGGGACAGATAGGACGCTCAGGCAGGATAAATCTCCGCTACCGTCACGACAGCCGATATGTAGGCGCAAAGGCAATAAAGAAAAACAAGGGCATAATCGGCTTTGACTTTGTATTCGGTGATATGGACAAAGTTCCGCCACTTGACAAAAAGCGCTTTATGGACAAGTCACGGCAGTTTTACATAGTTGCTACTAATCTGAAAACAGGCAAGGCTGAATATCTCGAAAAAAATTCGGGGATTCCGCCTCTGCGCGCAGTACGCGCTTCTGCCTCAATGCCGTTCGTATCAAAGCCTGTCGTCATAAACGGTCAGCCGTATCTTGACGGCGGCTGTAACTGCAAAATAGCCTATCAGTTTGCTCTCGACAAAGGTTTCGACAAAATAATCGTCGTAAAGACCAGATATGCTTCATTCCGCAAGAGCATAAGTGAGAAAAAGCATCATGCAGAGAATATCGTCTACAAGAACTATCCACAGTTTGCGCAGTCCCTTATAAACAGCAATGCGGATTACAACCGCCAGTGCGATGAGCTTGAAAGGCTGTCCTCAGAGGGCAGGATATTCCTCATAACTCCATCTGAGGAGCTTGATATAAGCCGTCTTGAAGGCGATATGGAAAAGCTCGGACATCTCTATTACATGGGATACAATGATGCAAAAGCGAACACGGAAAAGCTCCGCGAATATCTGAGCCGATAAAAAATATTTTCATGGACGATAGCAATATCGTCCTTTTTCTTTTATGACCAATGACATTTCAAGCCTTTCGGGCATATAATAGAGAGTACCGCATTTCCTGCTGAACTGCGCAATACGCAGCAGTAAGGGGTGATACTTTTGACAAGCACAATTCTTGATATGCCCTCATACACCTATGCCTTAAAGGCACAGAGACTCCTGCGGTCACGGGGATATCCATGCAGGATAAAACGGCGTGAAAAAAACGCTGAGCGAGGCTGCGGATACTCTGTTCATATCATGGGCAGCAGTGACAGTCCGCTGAAGCTCCTTGACCGTTATGCTGTCCCATATACCTTAATAAGCGGCGGAGATGAAGTTAATGATAAACTTTGACAATGCAGCCACCACCTATCCAAAGCCGATATCAGTTCGCCGAGCAGCAAATGAAGCTATACAGAATTACGGCGGCAATGCAGGCAGAGGCGGTCATGAGCTTGCAATGCGCACATCAGAAGCCTTATACTCCGCCCGTGAGACTGCCGCAGAGTTCTTTGGTGCACAGCCCGAAAACACAATTTTTACGCTTAACTGTACACACGCGCTGAATATGGCTATACAAGGCGTTATGAAAGACGGCGGACACCTTATTATCAGCAGTATCGAGCATAATTCCGCTGCTCGCCCTTCGTTCACACTTGCCGCCGAAAAACGCATAACTCTATCAATTGCCGAGATATTTCCCGATACAGAGCGTACAGTTGAAAGCTTCCGCAAACTCATCAGAAGCGACACAAAGGCAATAGTCTGCACTCTCGCAGGAAACGTTACAGGTCAGCTTATGCCGTACCGTGAGATAGCTTCATTATGCCGCGAAAACGGTATTTGCTTTATTGCGGACGGCGCACAGGCTTGCGGGATTTACGATATAAAGCTCAAAGACGGCATAAATATCCTCTGTACCGCAGGTCACAAGGGTCTATATGGCATAACAGGCACAGGTCTGCTCATCACTGACGGCAAATTCCCCATATATCCCATAATACAGGGCGGCACAGGCAGCGACTCTCTGAGACTTTTTCAGCCTGATATACTCCCCGACAGCCTTGAAAGCGGCACTCCGAATATCATCGGAGCTGTTACTGTGGGCGCAGGCATACGCTATATAAATTCATATGGTATTGACAGGATACGCAAACACGAGGAAAAACTCTGCCGACTGTTTATGTCAGAGCTTGAAAATAAAGACGGAATTACCATTTATCGGGACAAAAATGCAGAATATGCTCCTATTGTATCTTTCAATATCAACGGTCTTTCATCGGAAGAAGCCGCCTCAATACTCGCCGACAGAGGTTTTTGCCTCCGCGCAGGATTTCACTGTTCCGCACTTGCTCACGCTTCACTTGGGACTAAAAACGGCACTGTCCGCTTTGCACCGTCTGTTTTCAATACAGAAACTGAAGTATATAAACTTGTATATTTTGTTAAGTCATTGAAAAATTTACAAAATTCTTAAAAAACTATTGAAATTATCTGAATTTGTGGTACAATAATATATATAGTATTGCGCAGTCAGCTATGAGGACAGAGGTCCTCATACATAATTATCTTCGCAAAATAAATATGTGTAATTCCCCGAGGGGGTGTATAAATGCTCAAAATTTCTGCGCAGGAGATGATCGACGCTTTCCTCAGCGTTATAAGTACGTTCAGACTAATAGATGTAATAGACGTTCTGATACTTACTTACGTTATCTATCTTCTGCTCAAGCTTATACGCGAGACTCGTGCCGGACAGCTTGTAAAGGGAATAATTTTCCTTGTGGCAGGCTATTTTATAAGTGAAGAGATAGGTCTCTATGTTGTAAGCTATTTGTTAAAACAAGCACTCAGCATGGGTGTACTCGCAATGATAGTCCTCTTCCAGCCTGAACTGAGAAGAGCACTGGAAAAAGCAGGACGAACCAAATTCGGTATCCGACTGTTTGGTCTCGGTCAGAGCACTGATGAGGTCAAACAGAAATGGGAACCTGCTATCGAAGCTATCTGCGATTCATGTGTTGAGCTTTCAGCCACCTGCACAGGTGCTCTCATAGTTGTCGAAAGACAAGTAAGGCTCGGTGAACAGATAGAAACAGGTACGATAATGAATGCAACGCCAAGCAAAGAGGTGTTCGGCAATATATTCTACCCTAAGACTCCTCTTCATGATGGCGCTGTTATTATGCGTGACGGCATCATCCTCGCCGCAGCCTGTTTCCTGCCAAAGCCGCAGAAGGACGCTCTCATCAATAAAAAGCTTGGCTCTCGTCACAGAGCCGCTATCGGTATGAGCGAGAATTCAGATGCAGTGGTAGTGGTTGTTTCTGAGGAAACAGGTCAGATATCCGTCGCTTTGAACGGAAACCTTACCCGTGATTATACTCATGACAAGCTGAAAATTCTTCTTGAAGAGCTTCTCTTCAATGACAAGACCGAAATTTCTATCGGCAGAAAGAAGCTGTCTTCTTCACGCTCCGAAAGGAGGAAGAAAAAGTGAGATTATTTAAAAAGCGCACCATAGCAGAAGCCAGAAACAATTTAATGCTGCTGATAATATCGCTTATCTGCGCTATTGCAGGCTGGTTCATAATCGCTATGAAGATATACCCGTCAGCCACTAAGGAAGTATACAGCATACCTATCGAATTCCGCCTTGCAGGTACTACTGCTGCTTCAAACGGATTTCAGATGTATGAACCGAATGTGGAAAAGGTAAATATCAAATTCGACTGCAGCCGTACCGACTACAATCAGCTCAACGCAGAGTCGATAAAAGCTTATGTTGATTTCGACAACATCGTCACAGCAGGTACAAAGTCTCTTCCTATAAAGGTTGAAAATTCATTCGGTGCAACCATGTCAAACGTTATCGTAACACCGTCTACAGTAAAACTGAGTCTTGACAAGAGCGAGACAAAAACCTTCGCTCTCAAATCAAAGACTCCCAACATAAAGGCTGCTGACGGCAAGCTGATCTATGAAGAAGGTCTCTACTATGAACCTACCGAGATAAAGCTGACAGGACCTTCTGCCAAACTTGCAAGGATAGCAGAGTGTTATGCAGTCTCAAACAAGGCAGATACTCTTGCAAGCGATGCAACTCTTTCAACAGATGAATTCCAGCTTTATGATGCGGAAGGAAATGAGATCACCGATAAGAAGTACATCACCTTCGATCCTGCTGTTGTAAGCATCAATGTTCCTGTTCTTACTCAAAAG
>SFFP01000153.1 GCA_004556875.1 Ruminococcus flavefaciens | reverse complement strand
TGTACTTCATAGTCGTTTTCCCTTTCCGGTTTTATTATTTTTATTCTACCAGATTTTTGGGTGTTTGTCGACTGCTCTTTCAGTATAACACTTCATTGTCGGATAACTGTTGTGGTCACAAAGCTCGTCAATGAAAGGCATAAAGATTTTCTTGACGCGGATAACGTCCTCGATAAAAGTTGAGAACTCGTTTGTCACTTGCTCAATACAAGTCGTGAAGTCAGCAGCATCTTTTCTGTTTTCGTAGTTGCTGAAAACCTTCTTGCTGTCAAATTCATAATCAGATAACGCTCTCAGCTCGTGCAGTTCTTCCGTGATATACATTTCCTCATAGGACACAGGAGTACTCTCTGCGTTGACAAAGTGTTCGTTGTAGTCATCGACTTCAAACTCCGAGTCCTCATAAAATGGCTCGTCAAAGATGTCGTTGTAGTAAGCGAACAGATTTCTCAGCAGACCATGTTTGAAATGTTTTGTGTCGTAGGGCGGAAGCGACTTCGCAATATCCATGATGCTGTCGTATGTGAATTCTATTTCCTGTGCACACTTTCCTATGTCATCAGGACAGAACAAGGAACTGATGTTCAGCTCAGACTTTGCACGTTCACATACGTCAAACAGTTCACCTAAGTTATAAAAATTCATTGAAAAATAGCGCAGAAGTATCTCTCCGAGCGGATAAACTCTGCCGTCGGAAAGATATATTTTTCTGTCATGGTAGTGTGCTTCTATCTCAAACATAATAACTCCTTTCAGAAATAGTGTTCTATTTCGTCAGAGCGCATAACACTGCGATTTATCTTGAAAACAGCTGTATAAATAGTCTGAAATCAAAAGTTTACATTTTATTCATAAAAATAGATTATAGATTGAACTCGGTAGAGATAGTATACTATATCTATTGACTTTTGTCAAGAGAGCGTGTATACTGAATGCAGTTAAGACGTCCGGACAGCTCTTGACATCACAAGAATAAACTCGAAACGCGAAAGGAAGATGTAGATGAAAAACATTAACGTGACTAACTGCACAAGCTATTCTAACGGCGTCAACTCTCCGCTTGAGTATCTCAACATCACTACGCCTGCCGAGTTCAAGGTGGTGATGGAATTACTCTGTCACTATGACGAGGAAAAGAAAAGCTCGACCATTAGCCGTACAGGTATTGCAAGAGATACTGCAATGTCGGTGAGCAACGTTGAGCGCGCACTGAAAACTCTTGCAGACAAGGATATCATTCGCATACACAACAACTACGCTGACAACGGTCGTCAGGTCGAGAACTCTTACGAGGTCGCATTCCTCAGCTATGATATGGACGAGGGCAAGCTCCACGAAGCAGAGTTGGCATTGAAATTTAAAAGCTGATTGTCATAGGGGCTGTGTCATGATGTCATACGCTTATATATTAAGTATACAAGATAATATATACTTAATACAGAGAAGGAAGATATATATATTAGCTATCAAAGATAATATAAACTATGCGCCTTTTTTTCTTTGCAATGATAACTGTGACAGTAACCGTGTAAAGAATGATTATCCGAAACACGCGCAGAAAGCCCCGAGTTTGCCGCCTTCAAAACTAAAATAGTATAGCTACCCCACCGCTCCCGTTGAACGCGGTTGTCGCGCAACGTGGAGCGAGTTGAGGGATATATCAGAGGGAGAAAAATCGGACAAACCTGCGGTGCGGAAGTCGGTCCGCAAGACCGGCAAGCATCGCAGACGGCATTCCGCCTGCTGCTGAAAACGGGAGAACCCGTGCCCCTTTTTGGTTTGCAGGAAAAAGGCTGGCGTCATTTGCGCCCGCCATTCCACATCGGACGGGCAGTGCCCGCCGATTCTTCGGCATTTGCTGTGACGTAAGCAGAGGCGTCTTTCCTTGGGAATTTCAAAAAAGCAGGCGTCTTTTTTGAGAAAAAAGCCAGATAAAGGCTATGATCAGGGAGATATGGGAGGCGTCTGAGCAGCATAATTGCCGCTGTGAGAGGAGTGATAAAAAACCGAGCAGGCCTCGCAAGGGATGCTCAAAAAGTCTGGGCTGGTAACACGCAGGCTCAGCAAAGACGGTACGATTTGATTTTGTACTTGTGAATTTGAATTGAATAGTTTTAGAGGAGGCGGATGTATGAGCGTAAACCTTGAAAAGACTCATTGCAGTGAAGATCCCGAGGTACAGTCCGTATTGCATCACGACTGTACTGTTGACGGTGTCACCTATCGTGTTTGGTCTGCTTTCCTTGGCAGGAAAAGAGCTGAAGAGTCACTCGGAGAACTAATGCTCCGACAGCTCGAAAGGGGGTATGAGAAGCCTGCCTTTGATGCAAAGCAGACCGAGAGCGAGTCGATGTAAAAGTCGGAAAATGTTTTTTGTGCAGTCCTACGAAATCAGCTGTGCACACTGGATTCCTGAGCGGAGGTGTGGTATACTGTCCGTGTAAGGCTCTGCTGCACGGCTGTGAAAGGAGTTATAATGAAAAACAAACAGCCTAAAAAAGCAGCTCTGTATTGCAGGCTCTCGGTCGATGACGGGCGAATGGGCGAAAGCGTAAGCATTGGCTCGCAGAAATTATTATTGGAGCAGTACTGCAAGGATCATGCAATAGATAATTATGAAGTGTACGATGATGACGGATACAGCGGCACTAACTTTGACCGTCCTGCGTTCCAGAGAATGTATGAAGACATTCAGAACGGGCTGATAGATACCGTTCTGGTAAAAGACCAGTCACGATTCGGAAGGTCGTATATCGAAGTCGGAATGTACGTTGAGAAGTTCAAGGAGCTCGGAGTTCGGTTCATTGCTGTGAGCGACAACTACGACTCCATGAAGAACGAAAACGATATGATGTTCCCCATGAGAAATGTGCTGAACGATTACTTCGCAAGAGAGGCTTCTATCAAGACTAAGACTGCGAAGAAGGCAAAAGCGAAAGCCGGACAGTACATCGGTTCAAAGCCGCCTTTCGGCTACAAGCTGGACCCGAACGACAGACATCATCTTGTGATAGACGAGCCTGCTGCGGAGACAGTACGAAGGATATTCAGAATGGCGGCGCAGGGGATAGGCTACAATAAGACCACGAAAATCTTTCGCGAGGAAAAAGTTCTCACACCGATAGCTTACTTCAATCTCCACAATCCTGATTACTTCAAGTCGGATTACTGGAGAAAGGAGTTCGACTGGCACGTTACTTCAATCCGAGTGATACTTGAAAACGAGGTCTACCTCGGTAAGCTCATCTACGGGAAGCAGCGGTGCAAGTCGATGAAAAGCAAGGAGAAAGTCAAGGTCCCGAGGGAGGACTGGATAATCGTTGAGAACTGTCATGAGCCGATAATCTCTCAGGAGCTGTGGGACGAAGCACACAGAATGATGAGTACCAAGAGGCGTCCAACGCTGACAGGTGAAGTTCAGATGTTCGCAGGACTTCTCTACTGTGCCGACTGCGGTCATGCGCTCACCTACTCGCAGAAGAAACGCAAAGACGGTACATATCACGGAGCATACTCATGCTGGATGTATAAAACTCACGGCAAGGAATACTGTGCTTCGCATTATATTACCTACGATGTGGTGTACAAGCTTGTGCTGAAAGATGTCCGGAGATTGCTGAAGTCATATCGTAAAAATAAGGATGAGTTCAGGTCATTCCTCGACAGCAAGTGCAGTGACAGCAGTGCAAAGAAGGTAATACAGCTTGAACATGAGCTTGAAAAAGCACAGGGTAGAATAGCTGAGATAGACCACCTTCTCAACAAGCTCTATGAAGATAATGCACTCGGAAAGATCTCTGATGATCGCTACGCACAGATGACAAAAACATTTGAGGAAGAACAGGCAGAACTCAAAAATTCTATACCCGAACTGACATATGAGATCACAACGCTCAGAGCCAGATCTGATGCCGCCGATAAATTTACAAAAGTAATTGACAGTTATACGGATATAAAGGAACTCAACGCTGATATACTCAATGAGCTTATCGACAAAATAGTTGTCCACCACAAGGAAAAGCTCTATGGAAAGACATATCAGCAGGTAGAGATATATTACAGATTCGTAGGCGAACTGAAGGAAACTGTGGCAAAAGCAGCGTAACAATCAAAAGCAGAAATTATGTTCACTTTAAAAACAGTCCTCGGTCGCAGGTTCGAGTCCCGTCACAAGCTCCATATCTATGTTACAAAATAGATCCCAAGCCAAAAACTCCCGATTTTTCGGGAGTTTTTGCGTATCAAAAAGAAAAAATTTTTTATGTATGCATCTGCAGGCGTTTTTTATAGCTCTTACTCTGATGAGAAGGAAATGCAGAAATTTATTCAGAAGACAGTATAAATTCACTTAAAAAAAGAGATAATAGTTGGATCTATGTGAACAGTTATTTTTATAGCTGAAGATCAATAATACTAAATGTGAATGCTACAGAGATAAAAATAAACAAGTGTATCTTATTATATCTAATTATTATTCTATAGAACACACAGCTACATGTTAAGCTGTGTGTTTTTTTGTTGTCCTTATATTATTACTCTTTTTAAGCAATATAGTAAATGCGTGTGTAGAGAGAAAATATAATATAGTTCATTGATCATAAATAGACAAGCGTATTTTTATAGTTACAGTTACTTGATCACAATGTATGTATATAATGATTCTTATTCTGTTTCATAAGTGATATTGTCAATTGTGAGGAGAATATTCCCGTCTTCTTTGACACCAATATGTACATCATGATGTCTGAGCTG
>SFFP01000152.1 GCA_004556875.1 Ruminococcus flavefaciens | reverse complement strand
TAATAATACCCGTGTAAAGGTGTTTGTCGGAAAGAAAAAGATAGTTGATTACAATGGCGGAAACTACAGCGGCTGTAATTCATACACACCGTCACAGATAATGCTGATATGCAGCAGTGATAAGGTGGATTATTATTATATGAAGACTCAGCTGAATGAATTTATCGTAGCTGACGGAATGCTGGATATAAAGATGACGTACAATATGTTTACGCTCGGAAAAAGCAAAGATGAGATGAACGAAGATGAGAAAAGGACATATCTCAAGCTCTCGGGATTGATACGAGCATCTGTATCAAGGGAAAACGCCGAAAAGCGCTTTTCCGACTGCGGTTTCAATTCTGCCTCTTTCATGACGTTTTACGATAATAACTGAAAAAAGCCCCGTGTACTTATTAAGTACACGGGGTGTCATCATTATTTTTGCTGTTTTCTTGCTTATGAATAATCAGAATCAGTATTAGGCCAGAGTCTGTATATAGGAGTATCGGTATTACCGTCGCCTACCCAGATCTCAGCATTGATCGGATCAGTGCTGTCATAGCCTATGAACCAGCGATTGAGCTTTTTACCGGTTGCTGATTTTACATATTTTATCGGGACTTTTCCCTTTCCTGCCAGACTGTTGAGGGCATCCTGGAAAAGTTCAGCCTGTGTGCTTCCGCCGCTCCAGAGAGAACGGTTTCCGCCTGTATTGTCTGCGCCGTCTTTAGTACATACGACTACATAGGTATAGCTGTCTGATGTAGCACCTTCCTTGACCGTTACCTGATGAGTTGAAGTATTGTTTGCCTGGAAAGACTCCATTACATTCTCATCATCAACTAAAACAGCCATTACACTGTCGTAGATAGTTTTAGCGCTTGATATATCTGAAGTACGTTTGGATTTCTTAACATAACCGATCAAAGATGGTACAAGGATTGCTGCTAAAACACCGATTATCGCAATTACTACGATAAGTTCGATAAGAGTAAAACCACGCTTTTTAAATTTTGCCATATAAATTCCCCCTAACTTATATCATGCAAAATAATGATGATTTTTCTTAATTATACGATATTTTATACTATTTGTCAATAGTGTGTTAAGAAATATTTTTTTAGGGTGTATATGGGGGGGGGGAATACTACTACCTGTATTACTTTACTACTACTTTCTTGAAAGCTTTCTTACCCTTGCGGACAATAGTCTCACCGCTGAGAGTGATCATCTCCTTAGGGTCAGTTTTCTTTTCATCATTTACAGTGATACCGCCCTGCTGAACAAGTCTTCTTGCCTCGGAGATAGACGGAGCAAGCTCTGCCTTTACGAGAAGATTAAGGAGTCCGATAGCGCCGTCTGTAAGGTCAGCGGAGTCGATCTCGGCAACAGGCATATTCTCGTTTGAACCGCTTCCGCCGAAGAGTGCCTTTGCAGCAGCCTTAGCCTTTTCAGCCTCTTCCTCACCGTGAACCAGCTTAGTGAGCTCATATGCGAGAAGCTCCTTAGCTGCGTTGAACTGAGCGCCTTCCATAGTCTTTTCCATTTCCTCGATCTGCTCAACAGGAACAAATGTGAGCATCTTGAGGCACTTGATAACGTCAGCGTCATCAACGTTTCTCCAGTACTGGAAGAACTCGTAAGGAGTTGTTTTCTCAGGATCGAGCCATACAGCGCCCTTTTCTGTCTTACCCATCTTCTTGCCCTCTGAGTTGAGGAGAAGAGTGATAGTCATAGCGTAAGCGTCCTTGCCGAGCTTTCTTCTGATAAGCTCAGTACCGCCCAGCATATTTGCCCACTGGTCATCGCCGCCGAACTGCATATTGCAGCCATATTTCTGGAAAAGCTCAAGGAAGTCATAGCTCTGCATTATCATGTAGTTGAATTCGAGGAAAGTGAGTCCGCGCTCCATACGCTGCTTGTAGCACTCATGTGAGAGCATACGGTTTACGCTGAAGTGGGCTCCTACATCACGGAGAAGCTCTATGTAATTCAGCTTCATGAGCCAGTCAGCGTTGTTTACGATGATAGCCTTGTCCTCAGAGAAGTCGATAAAACGGCTCATCTGCTTCTTGAAGCAGTCAACGTTGTGCTGGATAGTTTCGGGAGTCATCATCTTTCTCATATCGGTCTTTCCCGAAGGGTCGCCGATCATAGCTGTACCGCCGCCGATAAGCACGATAGGCTTGTTGCCTGCCATCTGGAGACGCTTCATAAGGCAGAGCGCCATGAAGTGACCAACATGGAGGGAATCGGCTGTAGGGTCAAAGCCAATGTAGAATGTAGCCTTGCCTGCGTTTACAAGCTCTTCTATTTCCTTTTCGTCTGTGAGCTGCGCGAGGAGACCTCTGCGCTTGAGTTCTTCAAAAGTAGTCATTATTTATTTCTCCTTTATATTATTTGTCATTTATTATTCTTCTCAGCTGAATGAGCCATTCAGGCGGTTCATTGCCGTAAATAATAAGCTTTCCGTTCCTGTATTCTCCGACATTTGCGAAGCCGTTCTCATTGTCCCAGAATTCAGCCTCGCTGCAATAGGGAAGTACTGCGGCAAGGTCACTGAAGCGCTTTTCATATCGCCTCTTTACGTCCTCGGCAGGGATATCGTGACCTCCCTTGCGTACTCTGTTAGCTATTCTCAGCAGACTTTCCTCACAGCTGTTGACACCGATATAGTATAGTCTGATATGGTAATCGAGTTCTATAGCGCGGCGTATGGTCTTTAAAGTCCTGACGCCGGAAAGCGTAGTCTCCTGCGTGAAGCTCAGACCCTTTTCGAGGCATTCATCTATGAGCTGTATTGCTTTTTTGCCGCCTTCGATGCGGTCTCCGTCGAATTCCGCATTGAGCTTGTCAGTGTCGATTATTATACCGAGATCATCTGTCTTGCGGACGAGCACTCCCGTAAAGCTGCTCTTGCCGACACCGTTGACTCCGCCGATTATAGTGTATTTTTTCATATTTCACCGCCTTTAAACAAGTTAAAAGAGTAATATGTATAAGCAATGAAAACGTCGGGCGTTTTCATGTATATCACGACCTTTCGCAAATAAGACTCAGTCGGCGTGCTTCATGATAGCTTTCAGCAGACCGAGAAATGCCGAGTGTATGAATGTACGGGCGGCTACAATGAGCTGTCCGACCATAAAAACATATTTAATATAGCTGTAAAAGCCTTTTACTGCGCCGCCTGTGGTTTTCTGAACGAGACCGTCCATATACGGCTCAACAGTAGTATTGCCGAAGGTTACGTACTCAACAAAAACAGCAAACAGTATTGCAATGGTGAAACCGAGATTGAGATTTGCACTGTCAAGACCTGCAAGACCCGAAAACGGGTGGATATACCTTGTGAAAAGCGAGGCAAAGACAAGTGCGAGCAGAGTGCAGACAGCCATGCGTATGAAAGGGGAGTCGTTTCCCGTCTTTGCAGGGCTGATAAAGCCGATATACAGGAATAAAAGCAGAATGAGAAATACTGCCGCAGACAGACAAAGATATCCTATAGCTCGTTTCACAGCTCTTGCTCCTTTCAGAAAAAAACAAAAACCCCCGAACAGCATAAAGCTGTCCGGGGGCGAAGTTACTCGCGGTACCACCCCGATTTTTCCGTAAAAACGGAACTCGAGAAGCTGTAACGGGCACACCCGTCCGCACCTACTGTATGTTCAGCACGGCAACTCCCGAATGTAAGTCTCTGTACGCCGTCATTTCCTCACACCATACGGAAACTCTCTGTATCGGGCAAACTACAGGTTTTATTCGTTCACAGTATTTACCTGATAATCATAACATATCTTTTTTCGCTTGTCAAGAGGAAAAATGATAATTCACGCAGTAGAGCGGCAGTGCTTTTTCCTTTTTTCGGTGTACATATTATCGTCCATCTCGTTCAGGAAGCTGTCGATAGTTCTTTCTCCGTTAAAAATGCTCTTGCCCATAGAAAACGACAGCTGATACTCTGTTCTGCCTTCATTGTTGAACTTTATCAGTTGATTTCTCAGGCTTTTTTCGATGTTGACAAGCTCGAATTCGCTCTCGGCTTCGGATATGATTATGAATTCATCGCCTGCAAATCGGACTGCCACACTTTTCTGAGGCTTTGCATTCCTGATGATCTCGGAAGCGTTGACGAGAGCCTTGTCGCCTGTGGAGTGACCGTACATATCATTTATGCTTTTGAAAAAGTCGATATCGATCATTATACCGCCCACATGAGCTCCTCTTCTGGCGATATCGGAAAGGATATGGTCGAGATAATTTCGGTTGTAGAGCTGTGTAAGAGGGTCGATGTAGGAAAGCTCATTCTGCAGGCTCATATAAGTTCCTGCAAGTGCTATGGCTATTGAGCACCATACAAGTGATATGCCGTAGAAAAACAGCTGAAGAGTCGATCCTAAAAGGATAGGGGTGATAAACATCCATATAGGGAAGAATTTTGCTTTGTGTGTGCCCTTATAATATCTGTAGCGGACTATAACGCTGAGTCCGAGATAGATGAATACGCTGAAAAAGTAAAGATATCCCAAGGGCTGACGATGATAAATGTTGTTTTCATCAAGGCTGAAAAGATATCCGAGCTTCATGTTAGGGATAAGTGCAAGAATAAGAATTACTGATGGGATCGCAAGATAACTGTAATACTTTTTAATGCGGCTTTTTTGCTTATAAAGTCTTAGGTCAACGTAAATGCACCACATAAAGCAAAGTGTGACATTCATGGCGTATAGAATAGTGCTTGCGGTAATAGAAATAGAACGAGCACCCTTGAAAGT
>SFFP01000151.1 GCA_004556875.1 Ruminococcus flavefaciens | reverse complement strand
GTATGCTGAAGATTACAAAACAAAAATACAGAGAAGAGAGAAAAAATATGCTTAAAGAACAGAGAAATGATAATATATCAGAAGAAGATGCTGTTACAGGTGTCGAAAATTACAGCCGCAGAAGAGTTACAAGGATAGTTTATACTGCACTTTGTTCAGCCGCTGCTATCGCCCTTGTGGCAGGCAGCATCATAATGCTGTCAAGAAAGTCCGCTGTCACACCTCATCTGCCCGACCCTATAGATCAGGTATCTACAACTACAGTTACAGGTACTACAACCGTAACTACTACTGGCACAGGAACTTCTTCAACTAAGACAGGAACAACAATATCATCAGAAACTTCAAACACTGCGGCTTCGGGAACATCGTCCGTACAGACAACAGCCGCAGCAGGAAATTCGGAAAATAATGTTACTGTTGAAAAAGAAAATGTAAGGACCTTTGATACAAATAATTTTTCAAGAGAGCTTACAATGAAGTTCCCGTCTGTTGATCCTTCACAGGCAACACAGGATGTACTGGAAGCTGCAAAGGACAGAGCACTGGACCATATGATGAACGTAAGAAGTCCAAGAATGTATGACACAGAACAGTACAGCTATGGAACTGATGAAATGAGAAATATCAAATACAGATTTGTTGACGTAAACGGTGACGGTGTACCTGAGCTGACTGTAACTTTCGATAACATGATAAGCACTGATACTGCTATGCTTATCTTTGACGGAAATGACTATGTACCTGCAAAATTCAACGGTCATACATGGGAAGGCACTCCTGTTGAGGCATATGTTTATGCTTCTATGGTAATGGTTTGCAAGGAGGAGAATATCCTTTATATTGCTTCTAAACACGGATATGAGAATATCAGCATCATTAAATTTGAAGAGGATAATTCTCTTACTCCTATTTATGAGTCAAACTATACCGCTGTATACAAAAACGGCAAGAGAGTTGCAAACGGTTTCAGCGATTTTGAAAATTCTCCCGGACTGCCTGTCATAGACCAGTATAACTGGACAGAGCTGACCGCAGATACTTTCTATGCAGAAGCAAACGAAACTGCTGTAAAAGGTGAACAGGAACGTCAGAAGATTATGGAAGAAGCTGAAAGAATAGCAAATTCAGAAAACTATGAGTAATGAAAAGCTCCTCGTATGAGGAGCTTTTTTATGTAAATATATACTTGACGGCATGAGCTGTAACGTTATATAATATATGTAAATAAGATGATACAGGAGAGTACTGCAATGGACAAGGTAAGAAAGCATTTTATTTTTCACGGATATGTACAGGGTGTGGGATTTCGCTGGAAAGCGAGCCACACTGCCCGAAGATTAGGTATATCAGGCTGGGTGAAAAATCTCAGTGACGGTACTGTGGAGATGGAGGCTGAGGGCGGTGAGCGTGATATCGCTGACCTTATCGAAGCACTCGAAGACCATTCATGGGGAAGTATCGAAAATATCGACGAGCAGTATATCCCTGTTCACGGAGATTACAGCTTTGAAGTGGTGTAAGGAGGCGCTTATGGAAAAGGGAAAGCTTAAAAAGGTGACAGGCATAGCAGTTGATGTGCTGATGTTTGTGATATTGCTGGTGCAGATGCTGTACGTTTTCACAGGAAATACTCTTCATGAAATACTGGGCATCGGCTTTTTTGTATGCCTTGTGGTGCATATCATTTTCAAAAGAAAGTGGTACAAGACACTTTTCAACGGTACAAAAAAGCCTGTACCGAGGAAAATATTCAATATATCAACGATACTGCTGATGCTGAGCATTATCGCTCTCATGGTGAGCAGTATGGGCGTTTCAAGGCTTATTTTTCCGTGGTTCAAGGCAGTGGGAAGCAGTGACCTTCACAGGTATCTTGCAACGGCTGTGCTGACACTTGCAGTGCTTCACGGCGGAATGCACGGCTATATGAGGGCGAAGAAAAAGAAAACAGCGGCAGTCCTCGTTATTATCGGCTGTATCGCAGCAGGTGCTGTGGGACTGGCTCTCGTTCCATATATGAACAGGCATTTCAAGGTGGTAAAGATAAACTACAGCGATGCTGTTGACGGAGAAAAGGTGGAGCTGAAGGGCAGCAAGCCTCTCGTTGTGTACTTCACAAGAGTTGGAAATACCGATTTTGCCGAGGACGCTGACGCAGTTTCGGGAGCTTCGCTTATGCTTGCAGATGGCAAGCTTATGGGAAATACACAGTTGCTTGCGGATATGATAGGAAACGCCGCAGGCTGTGACGTAAAGGCGATAACTCTCACAGGTGAGAAATACCCGTCAAGCTATAGCGATACGGTCTCGGTGGCAGGAAAAGAGCTTAGAAAGGATACTCGTCCCGAAATAGAGCCTATAGATGTAAGCGGATACGACTCCGTGATACTTGTTTATCCGCTGTGGTGGGGAACTGTTCCTATGCCTGTTGCAACGTTCCTTGAGAGCAGCAGTTTCAGCGGCAAGCAAATTTATCTCATTGCAACACAGGGAAGCAGCGGCTTCGGAAGCAGTACAAAGGATATCCGCAAAATGGCTGAGGGAGCGCAGGTAGAAGAGGTAATGAGCATCTACTGCGATGATATCCCGAATTCAAGAGCAAGATTGGTCAAGTGGCTGAAAAAACTGTAAATTTAAAGCAGGGGCGCACAGTGTGCGTCCCTTTTTGGCGTGAAAAAGGCAATTAATTCATTCATTTTCTGCCTTGCTTTATCATATGGCTTGTGCTATAATAAAAGGTGTGCAAATTTATATTTAGGAGAAAGCTATGGATACGCTTAAAAATATTAAGATAGGCGACACCGTAAGAGTCGAAAAAGTCGGCGGTACAGGTGCGCTGAGACAGCATTTTCTCGATATGGGTCTTATACCGGGAGCAGAGGTAACTCTTGTAAAATATGCTCCTATGGGTGACCCCATGGAACTGAGACTTCATGGATATGAACTTACTCTGCGTCTTGCCGATGCGGAGCAGATAGAAGTCTGTCCTGTCGCTGCTAAGAAAGCGGCGGTCAAGGACATTGTAAAGAAAAACAAGACAAAGACAGAACACCCGGGACTTGGTGAGGGCGGACGCTTTCACGCAAAGGGTGACGGAGTGCCGCTGGAAAAAGGCACTGTAATGCGATTTGCTCTTGTGGGAAATCAGAACAGCGGCAAGACTACACTTTTCAACAGGCTCACGGGTTCAAAGCAGCACGTAGGCAACTTCCCGGGAGTTACCGTTGACCGCAAGGACGGTTCTATCAAGGGGCATGATGATACTCTTATCACCGACCTGCCCGGTATTTACTCCATGTCGCCCTACAGCAGTGAGGAGATAGTTTCGCGTAATTTCGTTCTCAACGAAAAACCTCACGCTATAATCAATATTGTCGATGTTACGAATATAGAGCGAAATCTTTATCTTACCATGCAGCTTCTGGAAATGAATATCCCGATGGTAGTTGCACTGAATATGATGGACGAGCTTACCTCAAACGGCGGAAGCATCGACATCAATCAGATGGAAAAGAGACTGGGAGTTCCTGTTGTGCCTATTTCTGCGGCTAAGAACAAGGGCATTGAGGAGCTTGTTGAGCACGCCATACATATTGCTTATTATCAGGAAAGACCGCTGAGATATGATTTCTGTGACAAATCCGAAAACGGAGGCGCGGTACACCGATGTCTACATGGAATTTCTCATCTCATAGAGGACCATGTTGAAAGCACAGGACTGCCGCTGAGATTTGTTACCAGCAAGGTCATAGAGAATGACCAACTCGTTATCGACCAGCTTGGACTTGACCAGAATGAGATAGAGACTATGGAGCATATAGTTACTCAGATGGAAAAGGAGAGAGGTCTTGACAGAAGCTCTGCCATCGCAGATATGAGATTTGCCTTTATCCACAGACTTTGCGATGATACTGTCAAAAAGCCTGCCGAGAGCCGCGAACATATCCGCAGCCGCAGGATAGACAGGATACTTACAGGAAAATACACGGCGATACCGTCCTTCATACTTATCATGGGACTTGTATTTTTCCTCACCTTCAATGTCATAGGGGCGTTTTTGCAGGACCTGTTTGAAATGGGTGTGGAAAAGCTTACAGATGCTGCGGATAAGGCTCTCATTCATGCCAATGTCAACTCGGTCATACATGACCTTGTCATAGACGGTATATTTGCAGGCGTTGGAAGTGTTCTCAGTTTTCTGCCTATAATCGTAACGCTGTTCTTCTTCCTGTCTATGCTTGAGGACAGCGGATATATAGCGAGAGTTGCCTTCTTTATGGACAAGCTTCTGAGAAAAGTCGGACTTTCGGGAAGAAGTATAGTACCGCTGCTCATAGGCTTCGGCTGTTCTGTACCTGCGGTAATGTCAACGAGAACTCTGCCAAGTGAACGAGACAGAAAAATGACCATACTTCTTACACCTTTTATGAGCTGTACAGCGAAACTGCCTATATACGCATTCTTCGTCAACGCCTTTTTCCCTAAGCGAGGCGGACTTATCATGGTGGGACTTTACCTTCTTGGAATATTTGTAGGCATACTTGCGGCATATCTCTTCAAGGGAACTATTTTCCGCGGCGAGGCTGTGCCTTTTGTAATGGAGCTTCCGAATTACCGTCTTCCTGCGGCAAAGAACGTATTTCAGCTTCTCTGGGAAAAGGCTAAGGATTTCTTACAGAGAGCATTTTCTGTTATCCTCATTGCTACTGTAGTTGTATGGTTCTTACAGAGCTTTGATATGCACCTCAACATGGTAGATGACGCGGAAAAGAGCATA
>SFFP01000150.1 GCA_004556875.1 Ruminococcus flavefaciens | reverse complement strand
TTGTCACGTTGTTTAATTTACAAGGTACACACCGCTTAGCAGCGTCAGGAGTCATTTTACCACACCGTTTCGACCTTGTCAAGAGCTTTTTTAAATATTGAGCTTTGCCTGTAATTATCTGATAGAACCAACAGTTCTTGGGAAGAGTATAACATCACGGATATTAGCCATACCTGTTGTATACATGATAAGTCTCTCAAATCCGAGACCGAAGCCGCCGTGAGGTACAGAACCGAACTTTCTGAGGTCAAGGTAGTCGCTGTAGAGATCGAGGTTCATCTTTCTCTCGTTCATAGCAGCGATAAGCTTCTCATAATCAGCCTCACGCTCACTGCCGCCGATGATCTCGCCAACGCCGGGAACAAGGAGGTCAACAGCTGCAACAGTCTTGCCGTCAGGATTTTGCTTCATATAGAATGACTTTATCTCCTTAGGATAGTCTGTAACGAATACAGCCTTCTTGAATACCTTTTCAGAGAGGTATCTTTCGTGCTCTGTCTGAAGGTCACAGCCCCACTCTACAGGGTAAACGAAGTTTTCACCCGACTTCTTGAGGAGGTCGATAGCCTCAGTATAAGTTACTCTTGCAAAGTCGTGAGAGATAAGCTCTTCAAGACGAGCGATAAGTCCTTTTTCAAAGTGAGCATCAAAGAACTTCATATCATCAGGACAAGTATCAAGGAGCTTACGGATAACGTATTTGAGCATATTCTCAGCTATTTCGATAACGTCATCAAGCTCTGCGAAAGCCACCTCAGGCTCAACGTGCCAGAATTCAGCAAGGTGCTTAGGAGTATTAGAGTTCTCAGCTCTGAATGAAGGACCGAATGTGTATATCTTACCCATAGCCATAGCAGCCATTTCGCCTTCAAGCTGACCTGATACAGAAAGGCCTGCTCTCTTGCCGAAGAAGTCATTTGCGTAATACTCTTCCTCGTTCTTATAGTCCTTGCTGTAGCCGATAGTAGTTACCTGGAACATTTCACCTGCACCCTCACAGTCACTGCCTGTGATGAGGGGAGTATTTACATAAACGTAGTTGTTCTTCTGGAAGTATTCATGTATTGCAGCAGCAAGCACGGAACGAACGCGCCATACTGCGTTGAATGTATTCGTTCTTCCTCTGAGGTGTGGGATAGTACGGAGGAATTCAAGAGTGTGACCCTTCTTCTGGAGAGGATAATCTGTAGGAGCATCGCCCAGTACAGTTATACCGTCATGAACAGCGTTTATCTCAACTGTATCATTTCTTCCCTCAACAGCTGTACCTGTCACCTTTACGGACATACCAACTCTTGGCTCTTTGTAATCGCTGTCGCCCTTGTCAACAACTACCTGTACATTTTTAAGCGAAGTTCCGTCATTTACCTCAACGAAAGCAACGCTCTTTGAGTTACGTGAAGTACGTACCCAACCACATACAGTTACCTGCTTGCCCACATAATCCTTAGTGGTGATTATTTCCTTGATATCAATGTGCTTCATAATGATCTTTTCCTTTCAGTATATATAATGTATACACAGGACGAGCAGGAATACAAAAAGCCCCGTCCTGAAACTACAGGACGGGGCATAATACCCGTGGTGCCACCTGAATTACCGCAAAAGCGATCACTTTTGAGCCGCTGTAACGTGCGGAATACGTCTCCCCTACTCATGTACAGCTTATTCTCTGAGCTTTCATTTTACGCAAACGCCCATTTGGAACGCCGCCTTTCGTAAAGCCCAACCTATACCGTACTCTTTCGGTTTGCTGCTCGGAAGTGTTATTCACAAAGACTCTGATATGCGGCTCTCACCATACCCGCACTCTCTGGGAACGAATTTCTCTGCTACTTCTCTTCGTCATTGCATTTGATTTGTTTGTATTATATCACTTTTATATCCGATTGTCAAGAGGGGAAACAAGAAAAAAATTCACGATTTTCACATTTTTATCATCTCATATACCGAAATTCCCACATTCAGAAGCATCTTTACACAAAGCTTTCCATTTTATTTCACTTTACAATACGATAATTCACAAAAACAGGTGTATATTATAACCATAGAAACAAACCACACTCCAAAAAAACGAAAGGGTGCGTAATTATGATGAAAAACACATGGAAAAAAACTATAGCAGGTCTGGCAGTTCTTACAATGGTATTCAGTGCTTTCACAGCCTGTGGAAATAACAATTCGAGCAGCTCCGCCAAAAGCAGCAAGAAGTCAGTACAGATAACTCCCGAAGCAGAAGAGCTGAGCGAGAGCTTATCAAATACTACAGATGATGAAAGCTCATCAAAGTCTTCCAAGACCTCATACAGCGGCAGCACTGCAGGTGTTATCGACACAGCCGATATGTTCTCGGAGCGTGACCTTGAACAGTCACCTGACCTGTCAGAAGCAAAAGAGCTTAAAGTCTCAGACGGCAAGACTCTCAGCATCACAGAAGCAGGCGTTTACGTTATCAGCGGAAGTGCTGAAAACTGCACTATAAAGGTAGAAGCCGACAAGGAAGCAAAGGTACAGCTCGTTCTTGACGGAGTTGATATTGAAAATGACGACTTCCCTGCAATATACGTTGTTTCGGCAGATAAGGTATTCGTAACAACTGCTGAGAGCAGTGAGAATTCTCTCGCTGTTACAGGAAGCTTTACCGCTGACGGCGATACAAATACAGACGCTGTTATCTTCTCAAAGGACGACCTTGTATTCAACGGCACAGGTACTCTTGATATCAGCTCACCAAACGGCAACGGCATCTCATCTAAAGACGATATCAAGGTCACAGGCGGTACTTACGTTATAAACTGCGCTGAGGACGCTGTTGAAGCAAATGACTATATCGCAGTATGCGGCGGCGACTTCACTATCAATACAAAGAAAGACGGCTTCCACGCTGAAAACGACGAGGACAACACTGTCGGATATATCTATATTGCTGACGGAAGCTTTGATATAAATGCTTCAAGCGACGGCATACAGGGCACGACCTATGTTCAGATAGACGGCGGTACTTTCGATATCACCTCTGCTGAGGGTATTGAAGGCACTTACGTTCAGATAAACGGCGGCGATATCACCATATCCGCTTCTGACGACGGCATAAACGCCACAAGCAAGAGCACATTCTGCGACGTTGTTGCAGAATTCAACGGCGGCTATACCACTATAACAATGGGTCAGGGCGACACAGACGGCGTTGACGCAAACGGCAGTATCTACGTAAACGGCGGTACTATCGACATAACTGCTCAGATGTCATCATTCGACTATGACGCAGCAGCTGAATTCAACGGCGGTACTATCATCGTAAACGGTGAAGAAGTTTCCGAGATACCACAGTCCATGATGGGCGGTCATGGCGGCGGACGCGGCGGCTTCGGAGAATTTGGCGGTCAGCAGGGCGGCTTTGGCGAAAGACCTGATTTCGGCGGAGAGATGCCCGAAGGCTTTGACGGCGAGATGCCTGAAAGACCCGAATTCAACGGAGAAATGCCCGAAGGCGGCTTCAAGGGCGGACGCGGCGGCTTCGGCGGAAACAAGAATTTCAGTGATACTCAGACCGATAACAGCGGTAATATCGGTGCATAATAAGACTATCCCCTCCCTCTCATAGATCTTCCCAATATAAAGTGAACCCCGAAAGTGATAAACACCTTCGGGGTTTTCTTTTTTGTTTCGGAACTGAGTTCCGATCAGATAAACAACGTACTGAAGCCATGTTCGCGTGCATAGCTCTCGGCTTTTTTACGGTTTATCTGTTTTAGTATCCTTATGGTCTGCTTGTGACCCTTTTTGATCTCGTCAAGTGGTATCGCTTCATTTTCAAACTCAGAGATATTGATATTATACAGGCTTTCACAGCCGCTGAAAGCGTCTTCCTTGATGTCCTTTGTATTCATGCTTATTTTGAGATCCATCAAATTCTGACAGCCATAAAATGCCCAGTTGCTGATACTTTTCACGGTATTCGGGATATCTATGGAAGTAAGGGATCTGCACCATGAAAAGGCACTTTCACCGATAGACGTTACAGAATTTGAGATAACGACCTTTTTAAGGCTGTAGCACTCAGAAAATGCCGCATTGCCTATAGCTTCTACAGAACCTGAGATAACTATTCTTCTCAGCTTCTTGCATGAGAAAAACATAAGATCGCTGATACGCTGTAAATACGCAGGAAGAACTACGCTCTCAATGCTGTTGCATCTTCCGAACGCGCCCTTGCCTATCTTTCTTACTGACTCAGGCAAATTCAGTTCTTTGAGGTGCAGACATTTAAGGAAAGCATTTTCGCCGATACTTTCAAGATTTTTAGAGAATACGATCTCTTCAAGATTAAAGCAGTGGCAGAACGCAAACTTGTCGATTACATGCACGCTGTCGGACATAACTATCTTCCTGACAGTTTCATTGCCGCGGAATGCGTATTTTCCGATGACCTTGACCTTTTCGGGAATAACGATAGCCTCAGTAGTTCCGACATACTTTACAAGCGTGCCGTTTTTGTCGATAGCCATGTTATTCTCATCATCTATCTCGATATTTTCATCGTTTACAAGGTCGCCGTACTTATCGTAGTTATCGGCTTTGTCAACAGGCTTATTCTCCTCTGCTTTTTCCTCTTTCTTAGGAGCTTCGGACTTCTTTTCCTCTGACTTTTCTTCCTTTTTAGGAGCAAACGGACTCTTCTTCTCGTCCTTTTCTTCTTTCTTAGGAGCTTCGGATTTCTTTTCCTCTACCTTTTCTTCCTTTTTAGGAGCAAACGGACTCTTCTTCTCGTCCTTCTCCTCTTTCTTAGG
>SFFP01000149.1 GCA_004556875.1 Ruminococcus flavefaciens | reverse complement strand
GTAGAAAATGAATGGTCTTTCCACACACAAATTGACATATTGTTGAAAACTATGTTGAATTAATATTGATGCAGGTGTTTAATATCTTATTTTTCCCTGTTTTGCGACATTTAAAATGTTGAAACAGGCAGGTTGATAAATTTTTTGCTGTATTTTTGAAAATTAAAGTGGCATATCTTTAGCAAAGAAATTTTTTATAAATATTATGAAATCGGACAAAGTGTTGAAATTTTTCTCGGATTGGTTTAGAATATATTGGTAAAAAAACTGAAAATGCTGTCATTTAAAAAAAAATTACAGGAATTGCTTGACATGAGGTGGATTTTAATATATAATGATTTAGTGTAATGCAGGGAGAAGTGTCCCTGCGCCCAAAATTATGTTATTCAGAGCTGTTTTTCGGCTCTTGTATACAAAAGTAAGAGAGGAGGACACTGAATATGAAGAGAACATATCAGCCTAAGAAGCTCCACAGAAAGAAGGAGCACGGCTTCATGAAGAGAATGGCTACTAAGAACGGCAGAAAGGTTTTAGCTCGTAGAAGATCTAAGGGCAGAGCAAGATTAACTCACTGACGAGGCTGACCACAAAATCTTTATTTTGTGGTCTTTTTTGTTAGGACGGCTATGTGCAGGTGCAATTATGCTTTATACGGAAATATTGAACGATAACAAGGACTTCCTTACTCTTTACAAAAAGGGAAGGTATGCCGCTTCAAAATATTCGGTCATATATGTAAGGCCGAATGGCAAGCCTTTCAACCGCCTCGGTATAACCGCAGGCAAAAAGGTCGGCAATGCCGTCTGCCGCAACAGAGCAAAAAGACTTATCCGTCTTGCCTACCGCAATGCGGAGGTAAAACTGCCTGTGGGCGTGGATATCGTCATAGTTGCAAGAGCTGCTATATGCAGCATAAAATCACAGGAATACTGCGGCTATATGGATAAATACGGAGTCAGTGACATCATCAGGATGTTCAGGAGCTTCGACAATAAGAACAAGCGTGTATGAAATATCTGGTTCTGGGTCTTATAAAATTCTACAGAAAATGTATATCTCCGCTTTTTCCCCCTAAATGCAAGTATTACCCTACCTGCAGTACATATGCTTTAAAGGCTGTCGAGCGCTTCGGCGCAGTAAGGGGAACAGCTCTTGCCGTGTGGAGGATACTCCGCTGCAACCCGTGGTCAATGGGCGGTATAGACTATGTCCCCGAAAAATTCACTTTTCGGGTGAAAAAATATGATTATGTTGATCCCGATTACAGTGAAGATGACAACAAAATGATTTAAGAGGGATGAATATTGAACGCACTTTATGATATTGTCGGTGTGCCTTTCGGCTACCTGATGAGACTTATTTACTCGTTATGCAATAACTATGCCGTAGCTATAATTCTGTTTACGGTAATTACGAAAATACTGCTGTTCCCTGTCAATTACAAGACACAGAAGGGCGCAGCAAGAATGCAGCTTCTTAATCCTAAAATGGAGAAATTAAGAAAAAGCTTCGCCAATAACCCACAGAGATTACAGGAGGAACAGCAGAAGCTGTATCAGCAGGAGGGCGTAAACCCAATGGGTTCGTGTCTGCCGATGTTTATCCAGATGTTCCTGCTCTTTGGTGTTATCGACGTTATTTATAAGCCTATAACCCATATCCTTAATATATCCAAAAATGTTATCACTGAGGCTTGCAAGATCGCAGGCGCTGATACAAAAAACCTCAGATGTGAGCTTATCACTATGGAACACGTCAGAAATAACGCTGACAGTTATTCCTCACTTAGTGAGAAATTCCTCTCAAAGGTCTCAGAATTCAATGACAAGTTCACTATCTTTGGTGCTAACCTCGGAAAGACCCCTACTCTTCATCCTGACAGCTGGACTAAGGAAGCAATAATCCTTTGTGCTATTCCTTTCCTTGCAGGTCTTTCACAGCTCCTCGTTTCTGTGTACAGCCAGATACATCAGAAAAAGACAAATCCTGCAGCACAGCCAGGCGGCGGATGCATGGCTGTAATGATGTATGGTATGCCTCTCCTTTCTATCTGGTTTGCATTCCAGGTACCTGCAGGTGTCGGATTTTACTGGATATGGTCATCTATCTTCTCATTCCTCATAACCTTTGCACTTAACTGCTACTTTACTCCCGAGCGCACTAAGGTGGTAAATGAGAAGGAAAAAGAAAAAGCAAGAATTTACGCAGAAAAACATCCGAATAAGAAAAGCTTTATGCAGAAAATGATGGAACAGCAGGCTGCTCTCGAACAGCAGAACAGCGGCAGCTCATCATCAGGCAAGTCAAACGGTCTCTCACGTTCTGAACAGAATAAACAGAATCGCGATAAGCTTAAAGAAGCAAGAAAGCGTATGGCTGAAAAATACGGTGATTCTTATGACGATAATGATGATGAGGACTGAGTCCTCAGGGAGGTAATGTATGACTGAAATATTCACAGCAAGATCTGTTGACGAGGCAAAAGAACTCGCAGCAAAGAAATTCGGCAAGAAAATCAGTGAGATCAGGTTTGAGATCATCGACGAAGGTAAAAAGGGTCTTTTCGGACTCGGAGCTAAGGAAGCTAAGGTAAAGGCTACTGTTGCAGACGGAAGCGCTGTACAGACCGCTGCTGCTCCAAAGGCACAGGCTGCTCCTGCTGAAGCTCCAAAGACTACAGCACCTGCTGCACCAAAGGCAGCTGAGCCTGCTGTAAAAACTGTTGCAGAAACAAAGCCGGTTGTTACTACTGAAACAACAGCTGATGTAAAAAAAGCAGAAGAAAAGGCTGAAACAGCCGAAGAAAATAATGCTCCTGAGGACTCAGAAGAGGCTTATTCACTCGATAACTTCACTCTCATTGAAGATGAGGCACTCGTAAATCCAAAGGTAAAGCTCGCAAGAGACTATATCACAAGCATTTTACGTGCTATGGATATCGAGGCTGAATATAAGATCTATCAGAATGAAACAGGTGCTGTACTCAATATCGAGAGCAGCAATAACGGTACTATCATCGGAAGACGCGGCGAGACTCTTGACGCTATCCAGTACCTTTGCTCTATCATCGCTAACAAGGGCGACAAGGATTATTACAGAATTACAATCGACTGTCTCGGCTACAGAAGCAAGAGAAAGGAAACTCTTGAGCAGCTTGCTGCCAAGGTTGCAAAGTCTGTTCTCAGAACAGGCCGTTCACAGCCTCTTGAGCCAATGAATCCTTATGAGAGAAGAGTTATCCACTCTGCTATCTCAAACATCGAAGGAGTTTCTTCACGCTCTGTTGGTGAAGAGCCTTACAGAAAGATAATCATTTCTTCAAATAATCCAAGAAGCGGCGGCAGAAGACGCAACGATAACAGACGCGACGGCGGAAGAAGAAATGACAGAAGAGGCGGCGAGAGAAGAAACCGTGACAGAGAGGTAAATATGGAGCGCAGAAGCGTTGACCTCTCAACAAGCTTCGAGAAGGACTACAAGAGACCAAAGCCTGAGGACGAGATCAAGGGCGGTCTTTACGGTAAGATCGAGCTTTAATAACAAAATATCTTAAACAACGGCTTAATGCCGTTGTTTTTTTAGGAGTGATAAAATTGTCGACCATAGCAGCTATTTCTACTCCGAATGCGGTTGGCGGAATTGCCGTTATCCGTATATCGGGCGATAATGCTATAGGCGTTGCGGAAAGCATATTCTCCCCTTACGGCGGCAAAAAAGTGGCAGATATGGCAGGCTATACCTGTGCATACGGACTTGCTCACGACAACGGGGAAAGGCTTGATGACTGTATACTTACGCTGTTCCGTGCTCCTCACAGCTATACAGGTGAGGACGTTGTTGAGATATCATGCCACGGCGGTCTTTATGTCACACGAAAGGTACTTCGTGCAGCTCTCGCAAACGGCGCTGTAAATGCAGAGGCAGGCGAGTTCACAAAGAGGGCATATCTCAATGGAAAGCTTGACCTCACACAGGCAGAGGCTGTTATGGACATCATTTCGGCTAAGGGCGAGCGTGAGCTTAAAATGGCTGAAAATCTCCGCGAGGGTGCAGCTTTCAAGAAGGCTAAGAAATGCTCGGATAAGCTTCTGAAGATACTTGGTGATCTTGCTGCATGGGCGGATTACCCTGAGGAAGATATCCCTGAAGTTCGTCCTGAAAATCTTCTTGCGGAGTTAAACGATGTTCGCAATGACTTGAGTTCACTTGTAAGAAATTACGACAGCGGACGCATCCTCAGAGAGGGTGTTTCTACAGCTATTATAGGCAGACCGAATGTTGGCAAGTCTACACTTTTCAATTGTCTCAGCGGCTGCGAAAGAAGTATTGTTACCGAAATTGCAGGAACTACCCGTGACATTATCGAGGAGACTGTCCGTATCGGAGACATAACTTTAAGACTTTCAGATACTGCAGGTATCCATGAAACAGATGATGTTATTGAGGGAATCGGCGTTGATATGGCTGAAAAAATGATAGCTTCGGCAGAACTCATTATTGCGGTTTTTGACGGAAGTTGTCCTCTCACGGCGGATGATCAATATTTGATTAATAAAATTGATAAAAATAAAGCTGTTGCTGTAATTAATAAATCAGACGTTGAACAGCTTCTTGATACAGCTCAGATCGAACGGCAAATTAAACATATTGTATATATTTCTGCTAAAGAAAATACAGGTGTTGAGGAACTTCACAGAAATATTGAGGATATTTTCAGACTCAATGAAGCTGATTTTGATACAGTTACAGTTGCAAATGAGCGTCAGAAAAATTGTATCGATAAATCACTCGAAAGTATTGAAAGTGCTA